>NZ_FQTU01000005.1:0-1455 GCF_900128885.1 Alkalibacter saccharofermentans DSM 14828 | reverse complement strand
TTGGGGATTGACTTGATCAACTCATAACCTTTGTTGCAAAGCTTAGCTGCCTGGCTTGCAGTAATGTTGCCTAAAGTCTTGCAGATGTCCTTGTATGTGAAGTCGCAAAGGCAGCGCATCAAAAATGTAGATACAGCTCTTGCATCTGAAAGGCTGCGGTTATATTTGATGTTGATGAAGTTGGGGATCTCAGTTCGGGGTAAAAGGGGACACTTCCCAACCAACCGTCAAAACTGACGTTAAGGGTGTATAAAAGCATCCTTGATCTTTGCCCTTATGACTAATAATTAATCATAGCAAGATATCGAAAGGCAAAAAACGCAAACAATCACAACAAAACTAATCCACCGACTTTGAAGAGTGCATAATTTGAATAGATATTTGCTTTTTATTACAATGCTTCAGGCTTTATAAAACCCGGAGTCTCCGGGTATATTCGGAATCTACTGGGTTAGCTTATAATTACATATTAATAGCACGGATGCAATAAGAAGTTTAGTATGTTTTTTTCTTTATAGAATCTCCCACGTCAGTTTTAAGTATAAATCAAAAATTGACAATTTTAATAATATATATTAGAATTGGAATAAGTAAAAATTTTCTAGGAGGTGTTGTTGTGGATATTATGGTAGGTATTGTAGATGGCATTATGATAATACTGTTTTCATTGTTTGGACTTTTTGTTTTAGCTTATGTATCACACAAATCGCATGTTAAAAATCTTGGTGGTAATGATAAATTTAATGAAATTATCCTTGACCAATCACGCTCTCAATACTATAAAACGCTCAAACACTTAGGAGGGTACCCATACTTCAAAGAAGATGAAAAAGTTGTTTTTAAGGTCACAGATGGTGAAATTTACATTCAAGATTACACCATGAACAACGTACACAAACTAACACCTGATGAGATTGTTGAGTATCATGTTCAAACAAAAACTGAACTTGAAAAAAACATAACTGTACCAAGAGTTTTATTGCTTGGGGTATTGTCTTTAGCGGCGCAAAAGAAAACCGAAACAACATCTCAGTTTTTTACACTTAAGTTAAGACGAAATGATATTGAGTTTGAATCAATTTTTGGTCAGGAAGTTGAGAACGATAATTTGAATGGTATAATAACTGAGATTAATAGAGTGAAATTAGACTCTAAAGTTGTCTAATTCTTCAGCGAGTCAATATATAATGATCATCAATTGCTACAGGCAATAAGGTATGTCCACAATAATCCTGTAGAGGCAAAAATGGTAGACGGCCAAAAAGATTATCGATGGAGCAGCTATCGTTTCTATAATGGTACACTCGATTAGCAAGAATTTATAGCATAGGGAATAAAAGCGTAAGGAACCGTCCCCTGAAATAGAAGGGGACACTTCACAACCAACCGTCAAAACCGACATTAAGGGTGTATAAAAGCATCCTTGATTTTTGCCCTTATGATTAATAATTAATC
>NZ_FQTU01000004.1 GCF_900128885.1 Alkalibacter saccharofermentans DSM 14828 | reverse complement strand
CAACTCAGACACCTACGGTGTCCGAGTTCGAGGGCTTCGCCCAATATCAAATTGCCAGTGCAATATATTTAAAGCAAGCTTTGTATATTGCACTGGCAGTTTGATGCTGTATCTCAGTTTATGCGCATAAAAAAATCACCTTATCGGTGATTGTTTTCAATATATGGCGGAGAGAGAGGTCTGCAAAGCTTCGCTTTTCAGTGTCCTGCGCCCTGCTTTCTGCAAGGCTTGGACTTCGGGCCGGTCAAAGTGGATTTACCACTTTGCCTGATCGTCCCTCACCCCCTTGGGGTTCAAATCCCTCTCTGATTTTGCGCATAAAAAAATCACCTTATTGGTGATTGTTTTCAATATATGGCGGAGAGAGAGGGATTTGAACCCTCGGTACGCTTGTGACGCACACACGCTTTCCAGGCGTGCTCCTTCGGCCGCTCGGACATCTCTCCAGATGTTGTTGTCGCAGAATATTATTATACAGATGTACAGGTGGCTTGTCAATCAATATGGTATAATTGATTTGTAAATTAGGGGATGAAAATATGAGGGGGAGGAATTTCCATGTCCTTGTTAAAAAAAGTTCAGGCAGGCATACACATTTTTGTTGGACTGGGCGCAATTTTTGGAGGAGCTGCAGCCATATATGATCCCACGGGCAATTTAGTGGGCATAGATGCAAATGTTGCTTTGAGGCACGGACCTTTCGATGACTTTCTGATTCCGGGACTCTTCCTGTTCGTAATCATAGGTCTTGGCAATCTTTTCGCTGCTTGGACGGGAATGAAAAACAGCAAGATGTTTCCTTTGCTTTCGTTTTTCCAGGGTGGGATACTCGCCCTATGGATCGTTATACAGTGCATTATCCTAGCCAGCATCAATCAACTTCATGTAATATTTTTTATTGTAGGAGCGGCGATGATAGCCTTGGCTGTCAGGGGTTATTTAACCGACAATATCGATGTATAATTTTTCTTGAAAACCCCCGGTTTCTCCGTTATCATATAACGTGTGAAATTATTTTCAATAAGGGGTTGTATTAATGATTAAAATAAGCATATTGGGGTCTACCGGGTCAATCGGCACTCAGACTCTGGACGTCGTAAGAAATCATGGAGACAAGATATCCGTTGTGGCAATTACGGGAAATGAGAATATCGACCTTCTGGAAAAACAGGCACTGGAGTTCCAACCGGAAATCGTAGCGGTATGGGATGAGAAAAAAGCTGGTGAGCTTAGAAAAAGGCTTCAGGGGAAGTGTGAGGTACTGGAAGGCCTTGAGGGGTTATCTGCGGCTGCTGCCTGGGACAGTGCACAGCGGGTCGTTACGGCAATACCCGGAATGGCGGGACTTATTCCTACGATAGAGGCAATAAAAAAGGGAAAAGACATCGCCCTTGCAAACAAGGAAACGTTGGTGGCCGGAGGAAGCGTAGTCATGAATCTGGCTAAAGCACAAGGCGTGGAGTTATACCCTGTAGACAGCGAGCACAGTGCCATATTTCAATGCTTGATAGGAAACCAGCGCAAGTACCTGTCAAAGATAAGCCTAACAGCATCCGGTGGTCCTTTTAGGGACTACGACATAAAACAGCTTGAAGGGGTTACTGTAGAGCAGGCTCTAAAGCATCCCAACTGGTCCATGGGCAAAAAGGTCACCATAGACTCGTCAACACTCATGAACAAAGGTCTGGAAGTTATAGAAGCTAAATGGCTGTTTGATCTTAAGACTGCAGAAATCGACGTTATAATACATCCTCAAAGCATCATTCATTCTTTGGTCGAGTTTAAAGATCACTCTTCCATGGCCCAACTAGGAGAACCGGACATGAGGGTGGCAATTCAGCTGGCTCTGTTATATCCTGAAAGGCACGAAAATAATACGAAAAGCTTGAACCTTGCCGAAATAGGGACTTTGGAATTTAGAAAACCTGATGTAAATAAGTTTAGATGTCTCAAGCTTGCTTACGATGCGCTTGAAGCAGGAGGAAGCATGCCCGTAGTTCTTAACGGTGCTAACGAGATAATGGTCGATAAGTTTTTAAACAAAGAGATTTCTTTTTTGGATATACCTAAGATCATCGAATCAGTGATGAATCTGCACGTACCAATAAGAGAGCCGGGGCTGGAGGAAATCCTGGAAATAGACCGGTGGGCCAGAAAACATGCGAAGGAAAAGGCCGGGATAATCAGCTGATTTTTCTTGCAATTTTCACTCAGTGTGGTACAATTCAATATGTGGCTTTTGGTAGCCAACTAAAAATTGTTTGTAGCTCTTTTGAGGGTTGACATACACTTTTGTCGTGCTAGATGGGGAGTTAGCGGTGCCCTGTACCTGCAATCCGCTGTAGCAGGATCGAATTCCCGACAGAGGATGCATTTTTAGAGGTCAGGAGCGTTTTAAGCGGTGTTGAGAGCCGGGCCCTGTGCAATAGATACTTGTGAACCCCGTCAGGTCCGGAAGGAAGCAGCGGTAAGCAGGAATTCTATGTGCCGCAGGTCAACCTGGTTTGAGCTGGCTGATTCGTTTCGCTCTACAGGTGTATTCGACGAAGGGTGCACGACATTTTTTTATTTTCATGACTATAAAGGCGCAAGGGTTTCAATATGATTATAGGAGCATATGGATGGAATACGTAGCATTATATAGAAAATATCGGCCTAAGCGTTTCGAGGATATGATAGGCCAAGAAAATGTAGTTTCTATTTTAAAAAATCAAATAACCATGGACAAGATAGCCCATGCATATCTATTTAGCGGAACAAGAGGTACTGGAAAGACCTCCGCGGCAAAGATTTTTGCCAGAGCTGTGAACTGTCCCGAATCCGAAACCGGAGAACCATGCAACAACTGCAAAACATGTGCAGATTTGGAGACCAGCAGCGTCATGGACATCATCGAAATCGATGCCGCCTCAAACAGAGGAGTAGACGAAATTAGAGATTTGCGTGACAAGGTCAAGTACATGCCTGCAGTGGGCAGGTACAAGGTATATATCATAGATGAGGTCCACATGCTTACTATGGAGGCTTTCAATGCCCTTTTAAAGACTCTGGAGGAACCTCCAGCCCATGCCATATTCATACTCGCAACCACTGAACCCAATAAGCTACCGGCAACCATACTCTCAAGATGTCAGCGATTTAATTTTCGCAGGCTGACCTCCGAAGAGATTATAGGCCGAATGGCATATATCTGTAAAGACACCCAAATTGAGATAGAAGATGCGGCCCTGAAGCTAATTGCCAGGAATGCCGACGGAGCAATGAGAGATGCTCTTAGCATCCTCGATCAGTGTATGTCAATCAGCAAAGACGACCTGATAGAGTATGAAGAGGTAAAGTCCATTCTGGGCATCACCGACAATGAGATTGTATATTCGATGATTGAGGCTGTTTTGGACAGAGATGTAAAAAGAGCCCTGGATAATTTGGACAACGCCTATAACGCAGGCAAGGAAATGGTTCAGCTTATCCATCAGCTTATAAGCGGATTTAGGGACGTTTTGATCTATGGGATAACAAAAAACACCAATATGCTTATCGAAATAAAAGACGAGTCCAGCGGGCTTCTTGCCGGGAGCAGCATGGAGACCATGGAGCGGATCAGCTCGATAATAGATGTTCTTACCGACAGAGAAAACAAGCTGAAATTTACCGCATTGCCAAAGATCCTCATGGAGGTCACTCTAGTAAGACTCTGCACCATGGAAGAATCTACTATAAAGGCGAGTTCTACCCAGGTCGAGAAACCTGCAAGGCAGGCTCCGGTGGCAAGGGAACAGGAAGCAGGATACGTTAGGAAAGACCCGCAAGCCCATGAAAAGATATCAGATGGGCCAAAGCCGGGCAAGGATGCAGATTTTGCCTCAGTGGTAAAATATATAAGCAAGGACAAAAAGGTTTTAGGAATGTCCTTAGGAGTAGGCAAGGCTAAAGCCGACGGTGATAAAATCATTATCCGTTACAACCAAGGAGATGAATTTCACAGCCAGAAAGTGGAAGAGGAAAAAGCCTACATAGAAAGCACAGCCAAGAAGATATTAGGCAGGGATGTGAAGATAAGCATCCAAGTAAAGACACGGGATGATTACCTTGTAAACAAGCTTCCTTTGGATTTGTTTGGTGAAGACAAGGTTGAATTTAAATAATTTTTTAGGAGGAGTAAAAATGGCGAGAAATAAATTTCCAGGTGGAATGGGAAATATGAACAATATGATGAAGCAGGTGCAGAAGATGCAGGCTGATATGCAAAAGGTTCAGGCTGAGGTGCAGGAAAGGGAAGTTGAAGCCACTGCAGGAGGCGGAGCGGTCACTGCTGTTGCTACCGGTAAAAAAGAGATAGTTTCAATTAAGATAAATCCGGAAGTAGTAGATGAGGACGACGTAGAAATGCTTGAAGACCTTGTTTTAGCTGCGGTCAACGAAGCTTTGAGAAAAGCAGAAGAAATGGTAAGTGCTGAAATGGCAAAAATAACCGGAGGAATGAACCTGCCGGGAATGTTTTAAATCCACGTGACAGAGGTGCAATATGGACTATTATTCAGATTCCCTGTCCAAGCTCATAAATGAGCTGGCGAGATTGCCGGGCATCGGCAACAAAACAGCTCAAAGGCTGGCGATGCACCTGTTGAAAGTACCCAAACAGGAGTCTGAGGCATTGGCTAATGCTATTATTGAGGCGAAAAACAAGATTAGATACTGTACCGTTTGCTTTAATATAACAGATGAAGATCCATGCAGGATATGCAGGGACCAAAAAAGGGACCCAAAGATGATCTGTGTGGTTCAGGAGCCAAAGGACATAATCGCTATTGAAAGGACAAGGGATTACAAAGGGAGATATCACGTTCTCCAGGGGGCAATATCTCCTATGGACGGAATAGGTCCCAACGATATAAGGATTAAGGAGCTTATCCTAAGACTTCAAAAGGAAGATGTTCAAGAGGTAATAATAGCCACAAACCCGACTATTGAAGGGGAGGCTACGGCCATGTACATCTCAAAGCTTATCAAGCCTTCGGGAATAAAGGTAACTAGAATCGCCCACGGGATTCCCGTAGGTGGAGATCTTGAGTATGCAGACGAAGTTACCTTGGCAAAATCCCTTGAAGGAAGACACGAAATTTAGATTTACTGCGAGGCATCCCAGGGTGCTTCGTTTTTTTATGCTTCTATTAAGGAATTTAGGGTATCATTAAAATTGATATTTAACGTATGTTAATGTATAATCTAACCGAACATACGTTTTATGAAAACAAAAGGAACAGGTGAATGAGATGAATGAATTCAAGGTAACCTCGGAATTTGAACCCAGAGGAGACCAGATAAAGGCCATAGAAAAACTTAGCTGTGGCATAAATGAAAATTTACGGTACCAGACTCTCCTGGGTGTAACTGGTTCAGGAAAGACTTACACCATGGCAAAGGTAATCGAGCAGGTGCAAAAGCCAACTCTCATACTGGCTCATAATAAAACCTTGGCAGCGCAGCTATATAGCGAGTTCAAGACGTTTTTTCAGGATAATGCTGTTGAGTATTTCGTTAGCTACTATGATTATTACCAGCCTGAAGCCTACGTTCCCCAATCGGATCTGTACATTGAGAAGGATTCTTCCATCAATGATGAAATAGACAAACTGCGCCACTCCGCCACGGCGGCTCTTTTTGAGCGCAAAGATGTAATCATAGTAGCCAGCGTGTCCTGCATATACGGCCTTGGAAGTCCTATAGATTACGAAGGCCTGGTGGTTTCGCTAAGACCGGGAATGGAAAAGGATAGGGATGAAATTATCAGAAAGCTGGTGGATATTCAGTATGCCAGAAACGACATAAGCTTTACCAGGGGAACCTTCAGGGTCAGGGGAGACATCCTTGAGATATTTCCTGCTGCATCCAGCGATCAAGCGGTTCGCATAGAGTTTTTTGGAGACGAGATAGACAGGATAAGCGAAATCGACGTAATAACAGGTGAGATAAAAGGTACAAGAAGCCACATATCTATATTTCCCGCCTCCCACTATGCGACTACTGAGGATAACTTAAAGAGGGCGGTCGACTCTATAAGAAAGGAATTAAACGATAGGTACGATCAGCTGATAGAAGAGAACAAGCTGGTGGAAGCCCAAAGGATCTTGCAAAGGACCAACTATGACATGGAGATGCTAAAGGAGATGGGTTTTTGCAACGGAATAGAAAACTACTCCAGGCACATAACCGGTCTGCCGCCGGGCAGCCCGCCATTTACTTTGATCGATTATTTTCCAGAGGATTTTTTGCTGATAGTGGACGAATCCCACGTAACAATACCCCAGGTAAGAGGGATGTATGCCGGAGACAGATCTAGAAAACAGAACCTGGTGGACTATGGCTTTAGGCTGCCCTCGGCGCTAGACAACAGGCCTCTTAACTTTGAAGAATTCGAAAACAAGATAAACCAGATGATATTCACCACGGCAACCCCGGGACCATATGAAAACGAAAAGAGCCAAAATCTAGTGGAACAGATAATAAGACCCACCGGTCTTGTGGATCCTGAAATTTTCGTAAGGCCTGCCGAACATCAGATAGACGACCTTATAAGCGAGATAAACGCAAAAATAGACAAAGGTCAAAGAGTGTTGGTTACGACACTTACCAAAAAGATGTCTGAGGATTTGTCTGATTATATAACAAGCGTTGGGATCAAGGCGAAGTACCTTCATTCCGATATAGATACTCTTGAGAGGATAAAGATCATAAGGCAGCTCAGGCTTGGAGAGTTTGATGTGCTTATCGGCATTAACCTTCTGCGGGAAGGTCTGGACATTCCGGAAGTTGGTCTAATAGGGATCTTGGATGCGGACAAGGAAGGGTTCCTGCGCTCAGAAACGGCTCTGATTCAGACGATAGGTAGAGCTGCGAGAAATGTGGATGGGAAAGTCCTCATGTATGGAGACAAGATCACGCCATCCATGAGAAGGGCTATAGACGAAACTGAAAGAAGAAGGAAAATACAGAGTGAATACAATAAAAGACATGGCATCACGCCTATGTCGATAGTTAAAAAGATTCACGGGGTAATAGAGGCTACAAAAGCTGCAGAAGACGAAGCGACCTATCAAACAACCAAGGAAGTGTTGGAGTATGGGGATAGAAGCATTGAAGAGCTTCAAGAGGAAATGATGTTGGCGGCAGAGAGTTTGGAGTTTGAAAAAGCTGCCAAGATAAGGGACCAAATAGTGAAGCTCCAAAATGAAAAGGTCCGAAGAAAGGAGAAATAAATGGATAGAATAAACATAGTTGGAGCCAAGGAGCACAACTTGAAAAATATAAATATAACTCTGCCAAGGGATAAGTTCATAGTATTTACGGGGCTGAGCGGGTCGGGGAAATCCTCCCTGGCCTTTGACACGATTTATGCGGAGGGACAAAGAAGATACGTGGAGTCTCTGTCTTCCTATGCCAGACAGTTTCTCGGGCAGATGAACAAGCCTGATGTCGAGTATATAGAGGGCCTGTCCCCAGCGATATCCATCGACCAAAAGACCACCAACAGAAACCCCAGATCCACAGTGGGGACTGTTACCGAGATATACGATTACTTCAGGCTGTTGTATGCAAGGATAGGCATACCTCATTGTCCCAAATGCGGCAAGGAGATATCCTCCCAGTCAGTAGATCAGATGGTAGAGGCTATAACCGCCATGGGAGAAGGAATCAAGTTTCAAGTTCTCTCCCCCATAGTGCAAGGTGAAAAAGGGCAGCATAAAAAGCTTTTGAATGCAATTAAAAGAGATGGATTCGTCAGGGTGGTCATCGACGGAGAGGTATACGAGCTTAACGAAGAAGAAATCAACCTGGATAAAAACAAAAAACACAATATAGAAATAGTAGTGGACAGGCTCAAGAATAGAGAGGGAATAGAAAAAAGGCTCTCAGATTCCATCGAGACTGCCTTGAAGATGTCGGAAGGCATGGTATTCATAGATATTATCGATGGAGAGAGAATAAAGTTCAGCGAAAAATTCGCATGCCCGGACTGCAACATTGCAATAGACAAGCTCGAACCTAGGATGTTCTCCTTCAATAATCCATTTGGAATGTGCATGCACTGCAACGGATTGGGAAGCCACAAGCAGGTCGATCCGGAGCTTCTTATTCCCGACAAGTCGATATCAATAAACAAGGGAGCCTTGAACTTTTTCGGAGCTAGTGATGAAAGCACCTATTACAATGCTATAATTGCACAAATTGCCATTAAATACGGTTTTTCCATGGACGAACCCCTTGAAAAGGCATCGGCTGAATTCATGGACGCCCTTCTTTATGGAGAGGACGAGCCTATCAACATTAACTTTAATTCTTACTTTGGTGGGTGGAAAGAGCGGGAAATCATATTTGAAGGCCTAGTGAACAACATGGAAAGAAGGTACAATGAAACCTCATCAGAGTACATTAGAGGGAAAATCGAAAAGTACATGTCAGAGACGCCCTGTTCTGTTTGCAAGGGGAAAAGGCTTAACGATAACAGCCTGGCTGTGACGGTAAAAGATAAGAACATAATAGAGCTGACTGAGATGTCTATCAGCGAGATGATGAAGTTCTTCGAAGGCATCCACCTGAATGATAGAGAAAAGATGATTTCGGAGCAGATTTTAAGGGAGATTAACGCAAGGATAAGCTTTTTAATAGATGTAGGCCTTGATTACCTGACGCTGGCAAGGAATGCAGGAACCCTTTCGGGAGGCGAATCCCAGAGGATAAGGCTTGCCACCCAGATTGGCTCCGCCCTGGTTGGAGTTCTATACGTATTAGATGAGCCAAGCATAGGGCTTCACCAAAGGGACAATCAAAGGCTCCTTCATACCCTCAGAAACCTCACGAACCTTGGGAATACACTGATCGTAGTTGAACATGACGAAGACACTATAAGAGAAGCGGACCACGTGGTGGATATCGGTCCCGGTGCAGGAGTCCACGGGGGAGAAGTAGTGGCGGAAGGAACCTGGGATGAAATCGTTAAAAACTCCAGATCAGTCACCGGTAAATATCTTTCAGGAGAGCTGGTCATTCCCGTTCCCCGTGAGAGAAGGGGTGGAAACGGGCTGTTTATAACAATCAACGGAGCAAAAGAAAACAACCTTAAGGATATCGACGTGAAGCTGCCCTTAGGCAAATTCATAGCAGTAACGGGAGTTTCAGGCTCCGGAAAGAGCACTCTTATTAACGAGATACTTTACAAGGGGGTAACCCAAAAGATCAACAGGTCATGGCAAAAGGTAGGAAAGCATAAGGATATAAAGGGAATCGAGAATGTGGATAAAATAATAGATATAGATCAGTCCCCTATTGGGAGGACGCCAAGGTCGAATCCGGCAACTTATACAGGGGTTTTTGATTTCATCAGGGACATATTCGCTCAGACTCCTGAAGCCAAGACAAGAGGTTACAAAAAAGGGAGATTCAGCTTCAATGTCAAGGGAGGCCGTTGTGAGAACTGCAGCGGTGATGGAATAATTAAGATAGACATGCAGTTTCTTCCCGATGTCTACGTTCCCTGTGAGGTTTGCAAGGGCAGAAGATACAACAAAGAGACCATGCAGGTCAAGTACAAGGGAAAAAGCATATCGGAAGTCCTGGATATGTCTGTAGAAGAGGGGCTTTCTTTCTTTGAAAATATCCCGAAGATAAAGAACAAACTTCAAACTCTCCATGATGTAGGCCTAGGCTACATCAAGTTGGGACAGCCCTCAACTCAGCTTTCAGGAGGGGAGGCGCAGCGTATCAAACTGGCAACGGAACTGAGCAAAAGAGGCACCGGAAAAACGCTGTACATACTAGACGAGCCCACTACAGGACTTCATATGGCTGATGTGGATAAACTGATTCAGGTGCTGGATAAGCTTGCAGACAGCGGAAACACAATCGTCGTGATAGAACACAACCTAGATGTTATAAAGGTTGCTGACCATGTGATAGACTTAGGCCCTGAAGGAGGCTTTAGGGGCGGAACTATCATTGCTGAAGGCACACCGGAAAAAGTTTCTGAAATAAAAGCTTCATTTACGGGACAATTTCTTAAAAAAATGTTAAAATAAAATTTATTATAAAAAGCAGTCAAACGGAGGAACTCGATAAATGAAGGAAAGAATTACTGTTCCGAAGATTAAGGACAAAATAAAAGGAGCTAGATGGAAGCTGATATTAGCTGCAACTGCCTTGCTTGCTGTAGGAGTGATCTTGCATCCTATGATAACAATCAGAATGGCATTTAACGGCTTGGATTTTGAGAACACGATTAAAATCACATATGTGAAGTATGCGGGAGAGGCCTTTGTTTCCAGTATTGAAGAACAAAAAGTTCTGGAAGACCAGAGTGAAGTTCGTGATTTTGCTGAAGCTGTATCGAAAGGGAAAATGCCATACGGAATAAATGGCGAACCTGGAAGCAGAGTGGTATTCTTCCATATGGAAAACGGTGATCGGATAAACGCTTTTATAGACGGTGACAACCTAGGGTTCAACTATGGGGATATATGGGTCGAAACCGGCGATTTAAGCCACAGGTTTGATATCATGGAAAATCAGGATTTGGTTAAGATTAAGGACTTGACAAAAGAATGACTTAAATTATGCCATGTTTGATTTTTTGCAAAAGACTATGGTATAATAATTTGGTTAAAGTGTTTAGGGATAGACAATAAAATACAAATATACAATCTTAGGAGGATTATAAATGGTTTCTAGTGTTGAGAAAATGGAAAAAAATGTGGCGACTATAAAGATAGAGGTTTCTTCGGAAGACTTTAAAAAAGCTGTTGCCAAAGCATACCAAAAGAACAGGGGCAAGTTCAACATCGACGGGTTCAGAAAAGGAAAAGCACCACAAAAGATCATCGAAAATAGATATGGCAAAAACGTTTTTTATGAAGATGCCATCGATTTGGCCTTTCCTGAGGCTTACTTGGAAGCTTTGGAAGAGCACAAGATTGACGCAGTTTCCAGACCATCAATGGAGAGCATCGATGCTATCGGAGAAGATGAAGGTCTTAAGATGACTGTTTCTGTAGCAGTGATGCCCGAGGTGGAGCTTGGAGAGTATAAGGGCCAAGAGATAGAGCCTCTTAGCTATGACCCTGCAGAAGAAGACGTTAACGATGAGTTGGCGAAAATGCAAGATCAAAACTCAAGAATGGTAACTACAGAGGATGGAGAAGCAAAGGATGGAGACACGGTAACAATAGATTTTGAAGGATTCATCGATGGAGTTGCATTTGACGGAGGTAAAGCAGAAGGACACAGCCTGACTCTTGGTTCACAAACATTCATACCCGGATTTGAAGAGCAGCTTGTAGGAACCAAGAAAGGTGACGAAGTTGAAGTCAAGGTCGCTTTCCCTGAAGATTACCATGCAGACGATTTTGCAGGAAAAGAAGCGATTTTCAATGTTAAGGTCAATGAGATCAAGGTGAAGGAAATGCCGGAGCTTGACGATGAATTTGCAAAAGACGTTAGCGAATTTGACACTTTAGACGAACTGAAAGAAGATCTTAAAAACAAGTTCAAGGCAAGAAAAGAAAAGGAAGCAGCGGATTCAGCAAAGGCAAAAGTAGTCGACGGAGCGGTGGAAAGCGCCAAATTTGAAATACCTGACCAGATGATTGAGGAAGAGATGGAAAAATCTTTAAAAGATTTTGAATACCAGCTCAAGATGCAGGGTATAGATATGGAAGACTACTTTAAATACACCAACATGGACAAGAATAAGCTTGTAGAAGAAGTAAGAGAAGATTCCAAAAAGAAAATATCAAGGGACATTGTTCTTACAAAAATCACTGAGACTGAGTCCATAGAAGCGACTGATGAAGAGATAGACAAGGAAATTGAAGATCAGGCAGCCATGTACAACATGGATGTTGAAAAATTCAAGAGCACCATCACAGACGATCAAAAGGAATACTTCGCGAACTCTGTGAAGAGAAAGAAAACAATCGATTTTTTACTGGACAGCGCAGTTCAAAAATAACATAAGATAGGAGTGGTTTTATGGAAATGAATTTGGTGCCAATGGTAGTCGAACAGACAGGCAGAGGTGAAAGATCCTACGACATTTACTCCAGATTGTTAAAAGAGAGAATTATTTTCCTTAATGGTGAGGTAAATGACATATCTGCAAGTCTTATCGTGGCGCAGCTTCTGTTTTTGGAAGCTGAAGATGCAGACAAAGATGTGCAAATATACATCAACAGCCCGGGAGGATCGATAACCGCTGGAATGGCTATATACGATACGATGAATTTCATCAAATGCGATGTATCCACTATTTGCGTCGGTATGGCAGCTTCAATGGGAGCGTTCTTGCTTGCAGCAGGCAAAAAAGGAAAGAGATACGCCCTGCCAAACAGTGAAGTGATGATCCATCAACCTTTGGGTGGAGCCCAGGGACAGTCTGTAGACGTTCAGATCTATGCAAACAGGCTGATAAAAACCAGGGAAAAAATCAACAAAATTTTAAGTGAAAGAACCGGTCAGCCGATTGAAGTTGTAAACAAGGATACTGACAGAGATTACTTCATGTCCTCTCAGGAAGCCAAGGAGTATGGACTAATCGACAAGGTGATAACCTCAAGAAAGTAAGCAGCCGGAAACGAGAGGTAAAAAAATGTCTAAAAATGATGATAATAAACAGCAAATAAGGTGTTCGTTCTGTGGCAAAACCCAAAACCAGGTCAAAAGAATGGTAGCGGGACCTGGAGTGTATATCTGCAACGAGTGCATCGAATTGTGCCAGGAAATAATCGAAGAGGAATTCGTGCCTGAGCATATCGAAGAGCTTACAGACATTCCTACGCCTGAAGAAATCAAGTGTTATTTGGATGATTACGTAATTTCCCAGGAGAGGGCGAAGAAATCTCTCGCTGTGGCAGTGTATAATCATTACAAGAGAATCAACTTGACGGAAACGAGCGAAGATGTGGAGGTTCAAAAAAGCAATATCCTGTTTCTTGGACCGACGGGATCCGGAAAGACACTTCTTGCACAAACTTTGGCTAGAATGCTTAACGTTCCCTTTGCCATAGCCGATGCTACTTCCCTTACTGAAGCGGGATACGTTGGAGAGGATGTTGAAAACATCTTGCTAAAATTGATCCAGGCTGCAGACTACGATATCGAAAAAGCCCAAAGAGGCATAATTTATATCGACGAGATTGACAAGATTGCGAGAAAAAGCGAGAATCCCTCAATCACTAGAGATGTTAGCGGCGAGGGAGTTCAGCAGGCCCTGCTTAAAATTCTCGAAGGGACTACGGCAAATGTACCCCCCCAAGGAGGAAGAAAGCATCCTCATCAGGAGTTTTTGCAGATAGACACCACCAATATATTGTTTATTTGCGGTGGAGCCTTTGATGGAATCGAAAGAATAATATCAAAGAGGACAGGCAACAAAGCGATGGGCTTTAATGCGGACGTAAAGAGCAAAAAGAAAATGGACGCTAGCGAAGTGCTAAAGCAGATTCAGCCAAGAGACTTGCTGCAATTCGGATTGATTCCTGAGTTCGTAGGAAGAATTCCAGTGGTTACCACCTTGGAGCCGTTGGATGTGGAAGCTTTGGTGAGCATACTGACAGAGCCCAAAAACGCTTTGATCAAGCAGTACAAAAAAATGATGGAAGTTGACGGGGTCGAGTTGGTTTTTGAAAAAGACGCCCTCAAGGCAATAGCCGACAAAACCATCCAACACGAGACAGGAGCAAGAGGGCTTAGAGGGATACTTGAAAACCTTATGCTGGACGTGATGTACGATATTCCTTCAAGGAAGGATATTGTGAAGTGCATCATATCAAAGGACACTGTCACGAAGAACAAGGCTCCAATGCTTGTCTACAAAGACAAACCAGAGGAAAAACAGGAAAAGGACGAAGAAAGCGCATCCTGATTAATATAGCCACTTTAAGAAAAAGCAATCATTCATGTGATTGCTTTTTCTATGAAGGAAGAGAAATTCAATAACTTTTCTTAAGCTGATTGAAAAATATATATAGAATGATATAATTAAAAAGCTAAAGGAACATATAAAGCATCAGAGGAGTGATGAAAATGAATAAACCGAATATCAAGGGTCAAACCGATAACATAGAGCTGATAAAAGTAAACAGACTTCCCCTTATACCCTTAAGGGGCTTGATAGTATTCCCTGAGATGATAATCCATTTCGATGTAGGAAGGGATAAATCTATCAAGGCGCTGGAAACGGCCATGACGGAGAATCAAGAGGTGATTCTTGCAGCCCAGTATGACATCGAAGTAGAGGATCCAAAACCGGAGGATATATATCCGGTAGGAACCAGGGCTACAGTCAAGCAGCTTCTTAAAATGCCAGGAAACCTTATCAGGGTGCTGGTAGAAATACAAAACAGAGTTGAAATTGTGGAGTATTACCAAGAGGAACCTTTTTTCGAGGTGGAAGTAAAAGACCTAGCAGCTAAAAAACTTCGAGGCAAAGAGAGCAAAGCTCTAATGAGGATGGTAAAACAGGCGTTTATGGCTTATTTGAACCTGACTAGAAAATCATCACCGGATTTGATGATGGCTGTGGAGGGAATCAAGGAAGCTGACGAGCTGGTTGACATTATCGGAGCCAATCTGATCCTTGAAATAGAGGAAAGCCAGGATATACTACAGGAAATAGACACCTTGACCAGGCTTGAAAAGACATACGAATATCTGGTAAAGGAACTGGAGCTTTTGGAAATCGAGCGAGATATAGATGACAAGGTCAAAAACCAGATGGACAGGCAGCAAAAGGAATATTTCCTCAGAGAGCAGATAAGGGTAATTCAAGAAGAGCTGGGAGAAGGGAATACGGTTTCCGTGGTAGATGATTATCTGGAAAGGCTGAGCAAGCTCAACCTAAGCCATGAGATACACGACAAGGTGGAAGCTGAGGTATTAAAGCTTAACAAGATACCTTCGGGAAGCTCTGAAGCAAGCGTCGTTCAGACTTACATTGAGTGGATCTTGGATCTTCCATGGGACACCGAAACTGATGAGTCTATCGACATAAAAATTGCAAGAGAAATACTGGATGAAGACCACTACGCTCTATATAAGGTTAAGGAGAGGGTGCTAGAGTACCTTGCGGTGCTCAAACTTTCTAATGCCTTGAAAGGACCGATACTCTGCCTGGTAGGACCACCTGGGGTCGGAAAAACCTCCATTGCAAAGTCAATTGCAAAAGCCTTAGGAAGAAAATTCGTAAGGATGTCCCTGGGGGGGATGAGGGACGAAGCTGAAATCAGAGGGCATAGAAGAACCTACGTTGGAGCCATACCCGGAAGAATCATATACAACATCAAGCAGGCGGGAAGCAGGAACCCACTCTTTCTGTTAGATGAAATAGACAAGATGAGCCAGGATTTCAGAGGAGATCCGGCATCGGCTCTCCTTGAGGTGTTGGATCCGGAGCAAAACTCCACCTTTACGGACAACTATCTTGAGCTGCCCTTCGACCTGTCAAAGGTCATGTTCGTCACCACGGCAAACAACGTCTCTACGATTCCGAGACCTTTGCTGGACAGGATGGAAATCATAGAGGTTTCCGGATATATCGAGGAGGAAAAGCTAAACATCGCCACTAGATACCTCCTTCCAAAGCAGCTTAAGAACCATGGGCTTAAAAAGAGCAACATAAACTTGAACGAACAGGCCATAAGGGATGTCATAAACTACTACACCAGGGAATCCGGCGTACGAGAACTTGAAAGACAGATTGCTAGGATCTGCCGTGTAGTTGCTAAGAACATCGTGGAAGAAGACAAAAAGAGAATTTCGGTGAACCCTAAAAATCTGGACAAGTTTTTGGGAATGAAAAAATACAGATACGAAAAAATAGAAGGCAGGGAAGAAATAGGCCTTGTCAATGGCTTGGCCTGGACCTCTGTTGGTGGAGATACGTTGCAGATCGAAGCGGTAGCAATGCCAGGAAAAGGAAAGATCGAGCTTACCGGACAGCTAGGAGACGTGATGAAGGAGTCTGCTCGTGCAGGAATCAGTTACATAAGAAGCAAAGCAGAAGAGCTAAATGTGGACCCAGAGTTCTACAGCAAGCTAGACATCCATCTTCATGTTCCGGAAGGGGCGATACCCAAGGACGGACCTTCAGCGGGGATAACCATGACTACGGCACTGGTTTCTCTCCTTACTAAAAAACCTGTTTCCCAAAACCTGGCCATGACAGGAGAGATTACTTTGAGAGGAAGGGTCCTGCCTATCGGAGGGGTTAAGGAGAAGCTTCTAGCCGCACACAGAGCGGGCATAAGCGATATAATAATCCCCAAGGAAAACGAGAAGGATCTGGAAGAAATCCCTGCTCAGATACTGGCCAAGCTTAAGATCAATACCGTGGAAACCATGGAAGATGTCATTAAGATCGTATTCGGCGGTATGAAATAATGAATATCAATAGAGTTCATTTGATAACAAGCGCTGTTTCTCCAAAGCACTACCCGGAGCACGATCTGCCGGAGGTACTGCTTTTGGGAAGATCCAATGTTGGGAAGTCTTCCTTTATAAACACGATAATAAACAGGAAGGCGCTGGCAAGGACAAGCTCCCAACCGGGAAAGACCAGGACGGTAAACTTCTACAACGTTGAGGACACTTTCTGCTTCGTGGACATGCCGGGATACGGTTATGCCAAGGTTTCGAAGACAGAAAGGCAAAATTTCAGAAGGATGATACAGGACTATATCGAAAACAGAGAAAATCTGGTTATGGTAGTTCAGCTTGTAGATTTTAGACATAAACCTACAGAGGATGATTTGGCTGTCAATGGATGGCTTTACGACAACGAGATAACGCCTTTGATAGTCGCGACCAAGATGGACAAGGTAAAAAAAACCCAAAGGCCTAAAAACCTGAAGGTACTCATGGAAACTATGGAAATAGAAGACAGAGAAGATG
The DNA here is from genome assembly GCF_900128885.1 of Alkalibacter saccharofermentans DSM 14828. Taxonomy (NCBI): domain Bacteria; kingdom Bacillati; phylum Bacillota; class Clostridia; order Eubacteriales; family Eubacteriaceae; genus Alkalibacter; species Alkalibacter saccharofermentans. The sequence goes on along the minus strand of NZ_FQTU01000004.1, from coordinate 137,024 downwards.
TTATCTTGTTCTCAAGCGAAACAAAGGACGGGAAAAAAGAGGTGGAGGATCTGATAGAAGAGATACTCAAGGCCTTGTCCGAAGAAGAAAATCAATAAATAATATTCAAAGGGCGGTTTGGCGAAAGTCGGACCGCCGCCTTTTGTTTTTTGCTGTAAAGGCTTATAATATAAGGGAAGAGTCAAAAGGAGTGGGCGCAATGGATCTGAAGGATGATATTATGATAGCGGCAAAAGATATTGGAATCGATATGATAGGGTTTACAGACTCAGTTTCGAAGGATTTTTTTGTTCCAATTTACGAAGACCGCAAAAGCAAGGGATGTCTAGTCCTTTTGGATTCTGTGGATTCGAAGGAGTGGTTCTCCCCCAAAGCCCATTGGGATTTATGTAAGAGCGTGGTATCCATAGGGGTGCCCTATAGATGGGAAGAGGAATGTGAGCTCGGAGGCACACAAGGATTATTTGCAAGGGTTTCACGAGGTGTGGACTATCATAAGGTGCTTCATGAAAAAATCAAGCAAATGATGGAACGGGTAAAAAAATATCATCCTGACATAGATTATAAAGCCTATGTGGACAACGGGCCTGTGAGCGACAGGGCCTTTGCCTGGGCTGCGGGGGTTGGTTTTTATGGCAAGAACGGCTTTATAATAAGCCCTGATTACGGAAGCTTTGTGTTTTTGGGGCAGGTCCTGTTAAATAAAGAATTAAGTGAAAAGTCAACTCCCCTGGAATCCATGTGCGGCCACTGTGATTTGTGCATAAACGCTTGTCCTGTAGATGCATTAAAAGGTCCTTTCCGATTCGACGGAAATAAATGCATATCCTATTTGACACAGAAAAAAGGAATTCTCAACAGGCAGGAACGAAAGGCCATAGGCCAAAGCCTTTACGGGTGCGATATTTGCCAGGATGTGTGTCCTTTCAACAAAGAAGCCAAGCTTTCGAAAGAGGGGAAATTTAAAGCAGACTGCAAAGACATCGCCCCTGAGCTTGAATATATATTAAATATGGACAACAAGACTTACAGTGAGTATTTCAAGGGTACATCTTCCGGCTGGAGGGGTAAGCGCACCTTGCAGAGAAATGCTGTAATCCTTTGTGGCAATATTCTACTTGAAAATAATTTCACATTGCTGTTACAATGTATACATGATCAACGTGAGGAAATAAGGATTCACGCCATGTTCTCCCTTTTAGAATACGGAGCCCGAGGGGAAAAAACTGTTGAAGAGCATATCCAGGCGGAATCATGTGACTTCATGGATAAATTCAACAGGTACAGATAGGATGGAGATTATAAGATGAACAGAATCGTCATAGAAACCATGATGGGTCAAAATAGAATAGCCGTAACCAGAGACGACCAGCTGGAACATTTTTTCACCGACAGGGAGAGCGACTGGAACACATACGGCAACATATACATGGGAAGAGTGGAACAGATAAAGCCTGGAATGCAGGTGGCATTCGTTAATATAGGGGGAGATAAAAATGGTCTACTGCACCTAAGCGATATCTATCCCAATCCCGATAACCTGCCCATAGACAAAGTGATAAAAAAGGGACAGGATATAATAGTCCAGGTCAAAAAAGAAGCGGTGGGAACAAAGGGGGCACGGCTTACTACAAAGTACTGGATTTCAGGCCACTACCTGGTGCTTCTACCGACAGAAGAAAAAATATACATGTCAAAAAAGATTAGAGACAAAGAAGAGATAAACAGGCTCAAGACGTTCCTCGAGGATATAAAGCCCGCAGATGCAGGTGTCATATTTAGAACCGAATCAGAGGGATCTTCTCTTGAAGTGATCGAAAAGGAACTGGATTATCTTATGGGAAAATGGCGACTTATAAACAGCAGGATACACATTGCCCCAAAGCTGCTGTTTAAGGACAAGGGTCCAGTGATCAAGACAATCCGTGACTACTACACAACTAAGACTGACCAGGTGGTTTTAAACAGCGATGCTTACCTGGAGGAGATCAAGGATTATTTCAGCAATTATTTTCCCGAAGATCTCGACAAGATAAAGCTGGTGCATAAGCTCAATATATTCGATGATTACGATCTGGAGCCACAAATAAGAGAGCTTTATGCGAGGAAGCTTTGGCTTAAAAGCGGAGGCTATATCATCATAGACAATACGGAAGCCTTTACCGTAATTGACGTAAACAGTGGAAAGTTTACAGGACACAAGGATCCGGAAGAAACAATAGCCAGGATAAACCTTGAAGCCACTGAGGTGATCGCTCACCAGATGAGGCTTAGAAATCTAAGTGGAATTATACTGATCGACTATATAAATATCTCAAAAGACAAGCATAAGGAAAAAATCATAAAAAAATGGAGGGAAATGTCCTCCCGTGACAAGGTGAGGTTCAAGCTGGTAGGTTTTACGGAACTGAGCATATTACAGATAACAAGAAAGCAGGAAGGCAAGTCCATAGTAAATATAAACAGGCAGACTTGTCCCCTCTGTGACGGGACCGGAGATGTCTACAACCAGGAAGCGTTTTTTTACAAGTGCCTTGCAAAGATAGAAAATGACATTTACCTTTTGAATCACAACAGGTTCAAAATAGTCATCAGCCCGTATCTGAAAAATGTGATAGATGAGCACAAATATTTCGGTCATGGATTTTCCTTTGATCAAATGCTGGAGGAGTTTTACAAGGTCAAAGTTGACATCGAAGTAAACATCAACAATGAGTTCGATCAGGTTGCAATACTTCCGTCAAATTAAAATTGACGTATTCTATTCTCCGTGGTATACTATTACGGTGTATGAAGCCGCTCTGACAAGGTAGAACTTCCGGAAGGAGACCTTTAAAGGCGAGACTGGATTGAGGAGGTGTAAGGAATGTATGCTGTTATAAAAACTGGCGGAAAGCAATACTGTGTTAAAGAAGGCGATGTAATCCAAGTTGAAAAGCTGAATCTTGCAGAAGGTGAGACTGTAGAGTTCACTGAGGTGCTTGCTGTAAACAACGGAAGCTTGGTGGTAGGTGCTCCAACTGTTGAAGGTGCTGCTGTAAGCGCGGAAGTAGTCGTTAACGGAAAAGGCAAAAAGGTTGTAATCTATAAGTACAAGTCTAAAAAAGATTACAGAAGAAAGCAAGGTCACAGACAACCGTTTACTGAAGTAAAGATAACCGGAATCAAAGCGGGAAAAGCTGAGTAATTATGATTACGTGTAATTTTCAGAGAGAAGACGGGATGATAAAATCGCTTGTAGTCAATGGACATAGCGGATACGACGATATCGGAAAGGATATAGTATGCGCTGCAGTTTCCACTTTGACCATATCAGCGATAAACGGATTGTTGGAATATGTGAAGCTTGAATTTTATTACAAAGTAAACGAGGACGGGTTTTTGGAATTCAGAATTCCGGAAATCTATGACGATAAGCAATTTACCAAGGCAAAAGCCATATTGGAGACTTTGTATCTAGGGCTTAAGAGCATAGAGAAAGAATATGAAAGCTATGTGAAAGTTGTAGGTTGAATGGAGGTGGAACCTATGTTAAAAATGAACATTCAGTTATTCGCCCATAAAAAAGGGGTAGGTAGTTCAAGGAACGGTCGTGACAGCGAATCCAAGCGTCTTGGAGTTAAGAGAGCAGACGGACAATTCGTATTGTCAGGAAATATATTGGTTAGACAAAGAGGAACGAAAATCCACGCCGGAAACAACGTTATGAGAGGCGGGGACGACACACTGTTTGCCGTAGCTGACGGTATCGTAAGATTCGAAAGAAAAGGCAAAGATAAAAAGCAAGTGAGCGTATATCCTAAAGATGCAATGTAATCAAATGACCACCTTTTCAAAGGTGGTTGTTTTTGTAAGAGGAAAGAGTGATATTAATGTTTGTAGATAGAGTGGAAATATCCATCAAGGCAGGAAACGGAGGTAACGGTACAGTCGCTTTCAGGAGAGAAAAGTACGTGCCCAACGGAGGACCAGCAGGTGGAGACGGAGGAAAAGGCGGAGACGTCGTGTTCCAAGTCAATTCAAATTTAAGAACTCTTATAGATTTCAGATATAAGAGGAAGCACGCCGCTCAAAACGGCGAAGACGGAGGAAACAGCAACAGAAGTGGAAAAGCGGGAGATGACCTTATAATAGGAGTTCCCCCCGGGACTATCGTCAAGGACAAAGAAACGGGAAAGATAATAGCCGACCTGACAGAAACAGGTGAAGAGATCATTGCTGCAAAGGGAGGCAAGGGTGGTAGGGGAAATCAGCACTTTGCAACGCCTACCAGACAGGCTCCCAGGTTTGCCGAAGGTGGAAATAAAGGGGACGAACTGAAGGTCGTGCTTGAACTTAAGCTTCTTGCAGATATCGGGCTTTTAGGCTATCCAAATGTAGGGAAATCAACATTTCTGTCAGTAGTATCAAAGGCCAAGCCCAAAATTGCAGATTATCCTTTTACCACTTTGGTTCCCAATTTGGGAGTAGTGTCCTGGAAGGACGGAAACAGCTTTGTAATTGCCGATATTCCCGGTCTAATAGAAGGAGCGAATGAAGGTGCAGGTCTTGGCCATCAGTTCTTAAGACATGTGGAGAGGACAAAAATGCTTATTCACATACTGGATATTTCAGGGATGTCAGGCAGGGATCCTCTGGACGATTTCGAAAAGATCAATCAGGAGCTCAAAATGCACAATGAAAAGTTGGCGGCAAGAAAACAGGTTGTTGCCCTAAATAAGATTGATGCAGTAATGGAGCCTGAGAGCTTGGAAGAGATAAAAAGCTCTCTTGAAGAAAAAGGATACGAAGTTTACCTGATATCTGCAGCTACCAGACAGGGAATCGATACCCTTTTGGACAGGGTAGGCAACCTGCTGGATGAAATAGGGGAAGTGGAACCAATATTTGATTTGGATGAGCTCGAAGGAGAAAAGCTGTATGAATTCAAGTCCGAAAAGGGATATAATGTGTACAGGGACAATGAAGCTTATGTGGTTGAAGGGAATTTCCTCGAAAAACTAATAGCTTCCGTAAACTTTGACGATTACGACTCTATTTCTTATTTTCAGAAGATACTTAAGGAAAGAGGAGTCTTTGAAGAGCTTGAAAAACTGGGCATTGAAGAAGGCGACACGGTTCGCCTGTTGGACATAGAATTTGATTATATAAAATAATGGAGGTAGAATAATATGTTGACGAGCAAGCAGAGAAGCTATTTGAAATCTCTTGCAGTCGGCGAACCGGATATTTTGCATGTGGGCAAGGACGGCCTAACGCCGAACCTTATCGTACAGGCAAAGGATGCTTTAAGAAGCCGGGAACTGATTAAAGGCAAGATGCAGCAAAATTGCATGGAAGAATTAAAGGACATAGTGGACCAGCTGGCGAACTCTACGGATTCAGAAGTTGTTTTCACTATTGGAAATAAATTTGTGCTCTACAAGAGAAACCATACCGATCCTAAAATTGAATTGCCGAAAAAGGCAAAAAAATAAAATACGAGGTGGTTTTGATGGAAAAGTTAAAAGTTGGGATACTGGGTGGGACATTCAATCCTATACATTACGGACACCTGCTTCTAGCAGAATCAGCTAGAGACCGCCTTGGTCTTGACAAGGTGGTGTTCATACCGACTGGCAACAATCCCTTCAAGACAACTGATTGGGATATTGATGCTTCTCACAGGTATGAGCTGGCAAAAAGAGGAATCGAAAGCAACGGATATTTTGAAATTTCAGATATTGAAATCAAACGAGAAGGGTATACTTATACGATAGATACCTTAAAGGAGCTTGAAAAGGCGTATCCCGGGGACGAGCTTTATCTGATTGTGGGAGCAGACATCGTTTTTGAAATAGACGCCTGGAAGCAGGCTGAGGAAGTGCTTAAAAAGATTTCTCTAGTGACTACATTCAGGCCGGGATATGACCAAGACAGGCTGGACACAAGGGTTGAGGAACTCAAGGAACTATATCATGCTCGAATACTTAAGCTATACACTCCGGAGATGGACATATCCTCATCGGAGATCAGGTCAAGAGTAAAGCACGGATACTCCATAAAATATCTTCTTCCTGAAAACGTGGAAGAATACATATACCAACAAAATCTATACAGGTAGGGTTGCCATGGATTACGAACTTTTAAAGCTGGAAGTTGAAAAGATGATGTCAGACAAAAGGTACCGCCATTCCCTGGGGGTGGTGGAATCTGCCATGGAGCTCGCCCAAAGATACGGCTGTGACATGGAGAAGACTATGATCGCGGCAATACTCCATGACTGTGCAAAGTCCTTTTCAAGGAAAAAGATGCTAGACATCATCGAGAAAAACGATTTGGATGTAGATGAGATCACCTATTACGAAACTCAGTTGATGCACGGCCCAGTGGGAAGCTTCGTGGCCAAAAGCAAATTCGGAGTTGATGACGAAGAGATACTCTCGGCGATTAGGTATCATACCACCGGGAAAAAAAGCATGACTATGCTTGAGAAAATAATCTACCTGGCTGACTTCGTAGAGCCGGGAAGAAAATATCACGGGGTGGAGCAGCTGAGAAAACTCGCCATGGCGGATTTGGACAAGGCAATGATACAGGCCTTCGACAATACCATAAAGTACGTTGTATCATTAGATTCCGTGCTTCATACCGATACTATAGAAGCAAGGAATCATCTTATTATGGAAAGGGGAAAAATTACATTGGAATATAATTCTAACGAACTGGCAAAAAAGATCAAGGAATGGATAGAGGATAAAAACGGAACTGACGTTGAAATAATAGATGTTAAGGACCTTACGCCGATGACGGACGTGTTCGTAATCGCAAGCGGGTCTTCAACTGTTAATGTCAAGGCGATAGCAGAGCATGTAGATGAAATGGCTTCTAAAGAAGGAATTGAGCCAATAAGCAACGAGGGACGACAAGGAGGCAGATGGATACTCATCGACTTTAACAGCGTGGTGGTTCACGTGTTTCTTGAAGAGGAAAGACAGTTCTACGATCTTGAAAGGCTTTGGAGTGACGGCAAGAAGCTCTGATTGATATAATTGCCGCATGACAAGTACTATGAACTGCAACAAATGATCTATACTTTTTAGGAGGGTACCGATGAAGTCGTACAATTACAAAAATATCGAATCGAAGTGGCAAAAGATATGGGAAGACAAAGAACTTTTCAAGGCTGTGGATTTTTCGGATAAGCCTAAGTTTTATGGTCTGGTGGAGTTTCCTTACCCTTCAGGGATCGGTCTTCATGTTGGCCATGTCAGGGCTTATACTTCCCTGGAGGTAATATCAAGAAAAAGAAGACTGGAAGGATATAATGTCCTTTTTCCAATAGGTTGGGATGCATTCGGTCTTCCAACTGAAAACTACGCAATACAGACGGGCAGGCATCCCAGGCTTGTTACAGATGAAAACATCAAGGTATTTACCGAGCAGCTGAAGGAAATAGGCTATTCCTTCGATTGGGACAGGACAGTGGATACTACAGATGAAAATTATTATAAGTGGACTCAGTGGATATTTTTGAAGCTCTTTGAAAAAGGCCTTGCTTACAAGAATAAAACCTACGTAAACTTCTGCAATGACTGCAAGGTTGTTTTGGCAAACGAGGAGTCTCAGGATGGCAAGTGTGACAGATGTGGGAGCGAAGTCGTACAGATGGAGAAGGACGTATGGTTTCTTAAGATAAGGGAATATTCTGAAAAGCTGCTTGAAGGTCTTGAAAAGGTAGATTTTCTGCCTAGGATTAAGCTAGAGCAGGAAAACTGGATTGGTAAATCCAGTGGAGCAGAGGTCGACTTTCAAATTGATGGTACCGACGACAAGCTAAGCGTCTTTACAACAAGGCCGGATACCTTGTACGGCGTTACTTTCATGGTCGTAGCTCCAGAGCATCCCTTGATTGAAAAATACAGCGAAAAAATTTCCAATATGGATCAAATAAAGGAATACCAGGAGCAGGCGAAGAAAAAGACCGAGTTTGAAAGAGTTCAGCTTGCAAAGGACAAAAGCGGCGTCGAAGTAAAGGGAGTAAAAGTCAGAAACCCATTAAATGGTGAGCTGGTACCTCTTTGGGTAGCCGATTACGTTATGATGGGATACGGTACCGGGGCCATCATGGCAGTTCCCGGACATGACGGAAGGGACTGGGAGTTTGCAAAGAAATTTGATATTCCCATAATCGAAGTCATACAAGGTGGGAATGTCTTAGAGGAAGCATTTACTGACATTGAAAACGGAATTCTCGTGAATTCAGACATAATAAATGGTATGAACGTCAAGGAAGCTAAAGAAAAAATCATATCCCACCTTGAAAGCCACGGTGTCGGGAAGAGAACTGTAAATTATAAGATGAAGGATTGGGCCTTTAACAGACAGCGTTACTGGGGAGAGCCTATCCCTGTGGTTCACTGCGAAACCTGTGGAATCGTGGGAGTGCCTGAAAATGAGCTTCCGGTAAAGCTGCCTCAGGTCAAGAACTACAAGCCGACAGATACCGGAGAGTCTCCGTTGGCTTCGATAGAGGAGTGGGTAAACACCACATGCCCAAAATGCGGGCAAAAGGCCAAGAGGGAGACTGACACCATGCCCCAGTGGGCAGGATCAAGCTGGTATTTCCTAAGGTACATCGATCCTAGGAATAATGAGGAGTTCGCTTCTCAGGACAAGCTTAAATACTGGCTTCAAATCGACTGGTACAACGGTGGCATGGAGCATGTCAGCCGTCACCTTATCTACTCCAGGTTCTGGCATAGGTTCCTTTACGATATTGGCGAAGTTCCGGTGGATGAGCCCTATGCAAAACGTACTGCCCAGGGGCTGATTCTAGGAGCAGACGGTGAGAAGATGTCAAAATCTAGAGGCAACGTCATCAATCCAAGGGAGATCATTGGCGAGTACGGTGCCGATACTTTGAGAACCTATATAATGTTCATAGGAGACTACGAAAAGCCAGCGCCCTGGTCTGATAACGGGGTAAAGGGTTGCAGACGTTTTTTGGATAGGGTATGGAAACTCGAAAACATACTTGTTGATGGCAATGAATACTCTAAAGACAATGAAGTCATGATGAACAAGACCATTAAAAAGGTTACTGAGGACTATGAAAACCTTAAGTTCAATACGGCAATTGCAGCTCTTATGACTTTGATCAACGAATTTAATGCTAAGGGTAAAATAAACAAAAAAGAATTTTCTGACTTTTTGTTGCTGCTTAATCCTGTAGCTCCCCATATCACAGAGGAGCTCTGGGAAGTGTGTGGCATTGGTGGAGTTTTGCATGAACAGGGATGGCCTGGCTTTGATCCTGAAAAAACAGTAGAAGATGTAATAGAAATGGCTGTTCAGGTAAACGGCAAGGTCAGAGGGAAGATTCAGATTCCTGTCAAGAGCACCCAGGCAGAGGCTAACGCCGCTGCCATGACGGAAGAATCCATAAAAGCCCATATTGAGGGCAAGACGATCGTCAAGGAGATTTTCGTGCCGGGCAGGATTTACAACATAGTGGTAAAATAACAAAATAGGGCGAAGCATGCACTGCTTCGTCCTATTTTTTGTATATAGGTGTTTGTGCAAGACTGAAAAAGGGTAATATATAGTTAAGCATTCATCCCCCAATTTGGAGATCCCGGAGGATTCCAACGTTTGTATCCCGTTCCGAACCGTAAACCCTCGTTACTTCCCCCGGGATATTTTTAATTTAAATCATGTTAAAACAAGCGACAAATGTATTGTCGTGTTTTTTTTGTCGCGTTAAGTTAATTTATTGACAATGCAAAGGATTAGCAACCCTCTTGTGCTATAATCTATAGATATCAATTGGAAAGGAACATATGGAAAATGAATATAGTATTGTTTGAACCTGAGATTCCCCAAAACACGGGAAATATCGCAAGAACTTGTGTAGTTACCGGAGCTAAGCTTCATTTGATCGAGCCCATGGGTTTTAGGATCGATGAAAAACAGGTGAAAAGAGCGGGGCTTGATTATTGGGATTTACTAGATCTGGAAATCCATGACGACTTTAAAGCCTTCGAGAAAAAGTATGAAGGTAGCCCCTTTTATTTCATGACAACAAAAAGCAGCAGGTTTTATACCGATATCAAATTCGAAGAAGATGCTTTTTTGATATTCGGAAAGGAATCGGCAGGGCTTCCTCCAAAGATCCATGAAAAGTATAAGGAAAACAGATTCAAGATACCTATGATCGATAATCCGAAAGCCAGATCTTTAAATCTTTCCAACAGTGTGGGCATTGTTTTATACGAAGCGCTAAGACAAAACAGATTTCCCGACATGTCGTGATGATTGTTAAAATATAAACGAATATAAATAAAAAGTTTTGTTAATTTCGTTTTAAATTTCTGTTAAGTTTGATATTATTATTTACTGTATGAATATGAATTTTGGAGGGAATTTATGACGACGGAAATGGTCATTAGTCTCATTGGAGGCCTGGGTCTGTTCATTTACGGCATGAACGTAATGTCGGACGGTTTGAAGGCTGTAGCAGGAGACAAAATGAAAAGGCTATTGGAAGTGCTTACCAACAACAGGGTTCTCGCGATAATCGTAGGAACGGTGGTAACGGTAATCGTCCAAAGCTCAACAACCACGACGGTGATGATGGTTGGTTTTGTTAATGCCGGTCTTATGAATCTGTTTCAGGCTGCAGGTGTTATTTTGGGGGCGAATGTGGGGACCACCATAACCGCTCAGCTTGTAGCGTTGAAGGTAGATCACTTTGCGCCTCTCTTCATAGGTGTTGGTATGTTCATGATTTTGCTGGCAAAGAAGAAGAAACAGAAGCAATTGGGAGAAATTATATTAGGTTTTGGTATTTTGTTTTTGGGTATAAGCATTATGTCCGATACCCTAAGGCCTTTAAGAAGCAACCAGGTTTTTGTAGACATGCTCATATCATTCGGGAGAAATCCTATTTTGGGCCTTTTAGCGGGCATGGCTATCACTGCCGTTATACAAAGCAGCAGCGCCACCATTGGCCTTTTACAGGCGATAGCCCTTTCCGGTACGTTTAACGCTGTAGACGGTACAGCTACCCTGGCTATTATTGTACCTATGCTTTTAGGGATGAACATAGGTACCTGCGTGACCGCCATGCTCTCAAGCATCGGCACGAGCATAGCTGCCAGAAAAGCGGCTATAATTCACCTTGCAGTAAATATAATCGGAGCTTTATGGGTGATGATAGTTCTGTATGTCATGAACCTGGTTACCGGAGGGAACAATCCTATATACGAGTTCATTCAGGCTATTTCAGGTTACACCGTAATTGAAGGGATGAGGGTCCACGATGTCACCAGGGAAATCGCCAACACCCATACTCTCTTCAACATTACTAATACCATAATCCTGTATCCGTTCATGGACCCGATAGTAAGGTTCATAGACAGATTGATACCTGAGAAAATCGACCATGACGAAAAGGGACCGCATCTGGATAAAAGACTTATCGAAAACCCTGCAGTAGCGCTGGGTCAGGTAGTCAAAGAAATCACAAGGATGGGAAGACTCACAAACAAGAACTTGCATACAGCTCTAGAGGCCCTTTTAAACAAAGATGAAGAGCTCTGTGAGAAAGTCATGCAAAGGGAAAAAGTTATAAATGATTTTGCGAAAGAAATAACTCAATTTCTGGTACTATTGGTCAATGAAGATATATCCGAAGAAAAGCACGGAAAACTTATGGATTTATTCAGCTGCGTCCACGATATCGAAAGGATAGGAGACCATGCTGAAAATATTGCAGAGCTCGCTCAGTACCGAATCGACAACAAGGTCAGCTTTAGCGACATGGCTGTCGACGACCTTAAGAAGATGATGGACATGGTAGAGACCGTGTGCAGGGATGTCGTGGAAGGATTTGAAGACCAGGATTCCACTGCAGCCATCAGCACTATCAAGATCGAGGACGAGATAGACGAAATGGAAGAAAGACTCAGAACCAGCCATATAGCCCGTCTTAACGAAGGGATGTGCAATGCCTCTTCGGGGATTATCTTCCTTGATGTTGTAAGCAACTTGGAAAGAATCGGAGACCACGCCACAAATATTGCAGAATACATTCTTAACTAATACTATAATTAGGAGGAATCGCAATGAAGACTTACGATCTTGTCATAATAGGAGGAGGTCCGGCAGGGCTGTCCGCTGGCCTATATGCTTCAAGGGCAAAGCTTAAGAACATAGTGCTTGAAAAGGGCGATGCAGGAGGGCAGTTGGCTACCACGAATGATATCGACAACTACCCCGGTTCTGCTGAGAACACAAACGGTCCTGCACTTTCCCAGAGGATGAAAGATCAGTGCGTGGAATTCGGCAGCGAATTTGCAAAAGAAGAGCTGCTGTCCATCGAGAAGAAGGATAAGCTGTTTTATCTTAAAACAGACAAAAATGAGTACGAGGCAAAGTCTGTGGTGATCGCGACGGGATCAAATCCCAAGGAAATCGGCTGCAAGGGCGAAAAAGAATTCAGGGGCATGGGAGTTTCCTACTGTGCAACATGTGACGGATTCTTCTTCAAGGATCTTACGGTTGCCGTTATAGGCGGTGGCGACAGCGCTTTGGAGGAGGGAATGTTTCTTACCAAGCTTGCAAAAAAGGTTTATGTCGTCCACAGAAGAGACGAGTTTAGAGCGGCAAAGTCTATACAGGAAAAGGCTTTTGCGAATAGCAAGATGGAATTTATCTATGACTCGGTAGTGGAAGAGATAAAAGGAGATGGGGTAGTAAACGGCATCACCCTTAAAAACGTCAAGACTGGAGAGCTTACGAATCTATCGGTTGATGGTGTATTCGTCTTTGTTGGATATAAACCGGATTCTACCTTGTTCGAGGATATGGTGGAAATTGATGAGATCGGGTTTATTATCGGCGATGAGGAGATGAAGACCAAGATGGAAGGTATTTTTGTGGCAGGAGACGTAAGGCAAAAGATGTTAAAGCAGGTCATAACGGCTGCGGCCGATGGAGCTATCGCAGCTGTCAGCGCAGAAAAGTATATAGCCAGGGTCTTTGAATAAACCCTTGTGAGACTGGAGGAGTTCCTTCAGTCTTTTTTTATTTATGTGCATGATGGCACGAAATTTGCTATAATGAAGTTGTTGAAAAGTTTACGATTACAGGGGTGTATTAAATGAAGCTGGGTTTTGACTTGTCTTTAAAGCAGAAACAAAAACTTATAATGACCAATCAGCTTATTCAAGGTATAAATATCCTTCAGTACAATACTATTGAGTTAGGCGAATATATAAATCAAGAGATGGAGAAAAATCCTCTTTTGGAAAAAGAGGAGACTTCTGTAGATGCGGGAGAGGGAGAAGTCAACTGGCTGGAATTTGTGAAAAACACAAATAAAACACATGAGCATTCTCAACCCTATTCCGATGATGAGGAAAAAAACGTTATAGAAAATGTAAAATGCATGGAAGAATCTCTAAAGGAGATTCTGATAGGGCAGCTTCATGTCCTTAATCTTTCAGAGGAAGATTATGGCGTTGGGGAGTTTATCATAGACTTCATAGATGAGAGAGGATATCTCTCTGCGGAACCGGAGGAAATGGCACAGATGATAAAGGTTCCGGTCACAAAAGTAATTAAGCTGGTCAACCTCATCAGAAGGTTCGAGCCATCGGGAGTCGGAGGCAGAAACTTAAGGGAGTGCCTCAAGATCCAGCTGATTAATATGAACCACTTCGATGACATGCTATTTCATATAATAGACGAGCATCTTGAAGATATCGGTTACAACAGGGATCAGAAGCTGATGAAGGAGCTAGACCTGGACAAAGAGGATATATCCTACTACAGAGAGCTTTTAAAAAGCCTGGATCCGAAGCCGGGGCTTAAGTACTGTGAAGAGGAGCCAGACTACGTCATTCCGGATATATTCGTAGAGGTAATAGACGACAAGGTTTCTGTCACTATGAACGACCACTATGTACCAAGGCTCAAGATAAACAGCTATTACCAGTCGCTGCTGCAAAAGGGCGGGGATGAGAAAACAACGGAGTTCATAAAATCCGGGCTCAACAGCGCATCTTTTGTAATTAACAGCATCCTTCAAAGAAAGGAAACCGTAAAAAACATCGCCCAGCTGTTGTTTGAAAAGCAGGTTGACTTTTTAAGAAGCGGGGAAGGCTACATAAAGCCAATGACTCTCAAGGAAATAGCAGAGGTTCTTGAGATACACGAATCGACTGTAAGCAGGGCGATTAAAAACAAGTACGCAGTAACCCCAAGGGGCATCTACTCCTTGAAACATTTTTTCACCACGGGGCTTGCTTCTCAGGAAGGGGAAGACGTCTCGGCGGTAAAAATTAAAGACATCATAAAGGACTTGATATCCAAGGAAAACAAGAAAAAACCGTACTCGGATCAAAATATTACAGATATTTTGAAGGAAAAAGGGTATACTATATCGAGGAGGACTGTTGCCAAGTACAGGGAAAACTTAAATATATTATCCACCCGGGAGCGCAAAGAAGCCTGAAGCTAAAAAAAGGTTTGCCATTTATATTAAAACATATTATAATATATTTAGACCCGGCGGGACAAAATAATCCCATTTGAATCGATTCTATCTTTTAGAAAGCAAGAGGGGATTAACTTGGATAAAGAACAGTTTATCGATGTACAAAAGAGAATACTTCCTGAGATAGTTGATTTAATGGAACTAAGATACAATATTTTGTCACAGTTGAAAGCAAATCAGCCTATAGGAAGAAGACATCTTTCAACAGAGCTGGATGTAAGCGAAAGACATATAAGAAACGAAATAGATTTTTTTCACAAGGAAGGTTTTGTCGAGGTCGAGAGACAGGGGATTATGCTTACAGAGCTTGGAGATGAAGTTTTAAACCAGCTTAAGGAGATAATTTATTCATATAAAAACTTTGAGAGTCTTACTGAACAGCTTGAAGAAGTCTTGGGAATAAAGAAAGTGGTCATAGTTCCGGGAGACAGCAGTAAAAACAAGCTCGTTATCAATTTCATGGGTGAAAAGGCTGCAAAATACATAGCAGGCATAATAAAATCCGAATCTGTCATAGGGATCACCGGAGGAAGCAGCGTAGCATCTGTGGCGAGAAACATGCCGGAGCTTCACTATCCAAAGGTTACCGTTTTACCGGTAAGAGGAGGAATAGGAAAGAGTCATTCAACCCAGGCAAACAGCATCGTATCTATGCTTGCGGCAAAGCTTGGAGCCCAAAAGGAAATGCTTCACATACCGGATAATATCGAAAAGGAGCTTTTAGATGCATTAAAAGCCTATCCTGACATAAAAAGCGTTTTTGACAGGTTCAAGGATATAGACATAATGATTTTTGGAATTGGCAGGGCGGATGAGATGGCTCAGGCGAGAAATCTACCTGAAGAAAAGATAGCTAGGATACTAAATTCGAACGCAGTTTCCGAAGCATTTGGGCACTACTTCGACAAAGACGGCAGCATGATATTTCCATCCAGCAGCGTTGGTATCACGTTGGATGATTATAAAAATATAGACAACATTGTGGCGATAGCAGGAGGAGCCGACAAGGCACAAGCGATAATTGCCACATCAAGGGTAAGAAAAGACATGGTTTTAATAACCGATGAAAGCGCTGCAAAACAAATTATTTATATATTAAAGGAGGAATTTTAATGGCAGTAAAAGTTGCAATTAATGGTTTTGGAAGGATAGGTCGTTTGGCCTTCAGATTGATGTTTGACGATCCTAGTTTTGACATCGTAGCATTGAATGACTTGACAGATGCAAAATCTTTAGCTTACTTGTTGAAATACGATACATCTCAGGGAAGATACAAAACTGATTCTATAACAGCTGGTGACGGATTTATCACTGTGGACGGTAAAGAGATTAAGATCTTTGCTGAAAGAGACCCTGAAAATCTTCCTTGGAAAGACAACGATGTAGACGTAGTTATCGAATCTACAGGTTTCTTTGCAACTAAAGAGGGAGCAGAAAAGCACATCAAGGCTGGAGCTAAAAAAGTTATTATCTCCGCTCCTGCAAAAGGCGATTTGAAAACTGTCGTGTACAACGTAAATCACGAAGTTCTTGACGGATCTGAAACAGTTCTTAGTGGTGCTTCTTGTACTACAAACTGTCTTGCTCCATTCGCAAAAGTTCTTAACGACAATTTCGGTTTGAAAAGCGGCTTAATGACTACTATACACGCTTATACAAACGACCAATCAACTCTTGACGGTCCTCACAAAGACCTTAGGAGAGGTAGAGCCGCTGCTGCGAACATCGTTCCTACAAGCACAGGCGCTGCTGCAGCTGTAGGTTTGGTACTTCCTGAGCTTAACGGCAAATTGGATGGAGGAGCTATGAGAGTTCCTGTAACAACAGGTTCTTTGGTAGACCTTACTGTTAAATTAGAGAAGAAGACAACTGCAGCAGAAATCAACGCTGCGATGAAAGCTGCTGCGAACGAAACTTTGGGATACACTGAAGAGCAGATTGTTTCTTCAGACGTTATCGGAATCAACTTCGGTTCATTGTTCGATGCGACTCAAACAAAAGTTCTTGAAGCTGACGGAGAGCAAATCGTAAAAGTAGTTTCTTGGTACGACAACGAAATGTCATATACTTCTCAATTGGTAAGATTGGCGAAGTATGTTGCGGACATGGTAAAATAATAAATAAATAACACTGTAAGAAGGGAAGGGGCTACCCTTTCCTTTTTTACGAAATACGGGAATTGAACCATAATTAAATTTCTTTATCGAAAGGAGATATGAAAATGGCAAAAAAAAGTATTTTAGATATAGATCTTAAGGGTAAGAAAGTATTGATGAGAGCGGATTTTAACGTGCCTCTGAAAGAAGGCGTAATCACCGACAACACTAGGATTACTGCTACTCTTCCCACTATCGAGCATATCCTCAAGGAAGGTGGAAAGCTTATCTTAATGAGCCACCTAGGAAGGCCAAAAGGCTCTCCGGATCCCCAGTATTCTCTTGCACCTGTTGCAGAGGAGCTTTCAAAGCTGATCGGCAAACAAGTGGTATTTGCAAACGACGATGAAGTCGTAGGTGAAAACGCATTAAAGGCGACAGCTGACATGAAGGAAGGCGATGTTGTACTTCTACAAAACACCAGATACAGAAAAGAAGAGACTGACAACGATCCTGGGTTTTCAAAAAATTTGGCCTCTCTTGCAGATATATTCGTGACCGACGCATTTGGAGCGGTTCACAGAGCCCATGCATCAACTGCTGGCGTTGCAGACTATATCCCTGCCGTATGCGGACTTCTAATCGAAAAAGAGCTGAAGTTTCTTGGGACTGCTCTTGAGAATCCTGAAAGACCTTTTGTGGCGATACTTGGCGGAGCTAAGGTATCCGACAAGATCGGCGTAATCAACAACCTTATCGACAAGGTTGACACTTTGATCATCGGCGGAGGGATGGCTTATACATTCCTTAAGGCTCAAGGTTACGAAATCGGGACATCCTTGCTTGAAGAAGACAAGTTGGAGCTTGCAAAAGAGCTTATGGCTAAGGCAAAGGAGAAGAACGTAAACTTCCTTCTTCCCGTTGATGTCGTCGCGACCACAAAATTTGCTGCAGATGCTCCTTTCCAAAATGTTAAGATCGATGCAATACCAAGTGACCACATGGGGCTTGATGTAGGTGAAGAAACAAGCAAGCTGTTTGCAGACGCAATCAAGGGATCGAAGCTTGTTATATGGAACGGACCTATGGGAGTGTTCGAATTTGAAGCATTTGCAAAGGGAACCATCGCTGTAGCACAGGCTATGGCTGATTCAGATGCAACTACCATAATCGGTGGAGGCGACAGTGCTGCCGCGGCTAAACAACTTGGATTTGCTGACAAGATGAGCCACATATCCACAGGTGGCGGAGCATCTCTGACTTTCCTTGAAGGAAAAGCTCTTCCGGGAATTGAAATACTTGAAGACAAGTAAAACAAAAGGAGGATATCCATTTGAGAAAACCGATAATCGCAGGAAACTGGAAAATGAACAAAACAGCTGAGGAAGCAAAGACCTTGATAGATATGCTAAAAGATAAAATCAATACTGACAAGGTAGAGGTAGTAGTTTGCCCTACATTCACATCTCTAACAACAGTAGTCAAAGAGCTTGAAGGAAGCAACATTGGCGTAGGTGCTCAGAACATGCATTGGGCAGATTGTGGTGCGTACACGGGAGAAATCAGTGCACAAATGCTATTGGAAGCGGGAGCAAAATACGTTATAATAGGACACTCTGAGAGAAGAGAGTACTTCAATGAAACTGATGAGACGGTAAACAATAAGCTTATCAAAGCTATTGCAGAAGGGCTTGTTCCTATCGTATGCGTAGGAGAGTCTTTAGAGCAAAGAGAAGCAGATATTCAGGAAAAGGTAGTTACAGAGCAAGTGGTAGCGGCGTTTAAGAACGTTGAAGCAAAAGATGCACAAAACACAGTAGTCGCTTACGAGCCTATTTGGGCAATCGGAACCGGTAAAACTGCTACCAGCCAGCAAGCGGAAGAAGTCTGCGGTTGGGTAAGAGAGACTATCGAAAAGCTGTACGATGCTGAAACAGCTCAGAAGGCAAGGATTCAGTACGGTGGCAGCGTCAATGCGTCAAATGTTGACGAATTGATGGGCATGGAAAACATTGATGGCGCTTTGGTCGGAGGAGCAAGCTTGAAGGAAGATTTTGTTAGTATAGTGAACTTCGGCAGCTAAGGCGCACCAGGGAGGAAAAACAATGCTTACAGCTTTAATTATTCTTGACGGATATGGGTATTCGAATTATACGGAAGGCAACGCAACAGTCGCTGCAAATACCCCTATTCTGGACAAGCTATGGAACGAAAAACCACACTCTTTTGTAAAGTGCAGCGGTATGGATGTTGGACTGCCGGAAGGTCAGATGGGCAATTCCGAGGTAGGACACTTAAACATCGGAGCAGGCAGAATCGTCTATCAGGAACTAACAAGAATAACAAAGTCCATAAAGGACGGAGACTTTTTTGACAATATCGCACTTAACAACGCAGTTGACAATGCAATAAAAAATGATTCAGCCCTTCACCTGATGGGACTTGTATCTGACGGGGGCGTGCACAGTCACAACACCCACCTTTATGCTCTGCTTGAACTGGCAAAGAAAAAGGGACTTGAGAAAGTGTTTGTACATTGTTTTCTTGACGGAAGAGATACGCCTCCGAACAGTGGACTAGGCTATGTAAAAGAGCTGGTAGACAAGATGAAGGAAATCGGCGCAGGAAAAATTGCAACTGTTGCCGGAAGATATTACGCTATGGACCGGGACAACAGATGGGAAAGAGTTGAAAAAGCCTATGAGGCGATGGCAACGGGAACAGGCAGGGAGTTTGACTGCCCTGTCAAAGCCATAGAAGCCTCGTATGCAGAAAATATTACAGACGAATTTGTCGTGCCTACTGTAATAGTGAAAGACGGCAAGGCGAGAGCTACTATAAATGAAAATGATTCGGTGATATTTTTCAACTTCAGGCCAGATAGGGCAAGACAGATGTCAAGAGTGCTTACTGAAGAAGGCTTCGACGGATTTACAAGAAGCAAAGGCTTTGTAAATCTGACTACAGTGACCATGACTTTATACGAAAAAGCTCTTGAGAACCTGGAGGTAGCATTTGCGCCTCAAAGCATTTCGAACACCTTGGGTCAATATATGAGTGAAAAAGGGTTAAAGCAGCTTAGGATCGCCGAGACTGAAAAGTACGCCCATGTAACTTACTTCTTTAACGGAGGAGTGGAAAAGGAGTATCCCTTGGAGGACAGAATCCTGGTTCCTTCTCCTAAGGTCGCTACATACGACTTAAAGCCTGAGATGAGCGCTTATGAAGTGACTGACAAAATTGAAGAGGCAATCGCAAATAACGACTATTCCCTAATTGTCCTGAACTATGCCAACTGTGACATGGTAGGCCATACCGGAGTATTCGATGCAGCTGTGAAAGCCGTGGAGACCGTCGACGAGTGCCTTGGAAGAACCCTTGAAGCTATTGAGAAAAAAGGCGGCGTGGCTCTTATCACTGCAGACCACGGCAACGCGGAGCAGATGATAGATCCGGTTACAAAAGAGGTATTTACCGCACATACTACAAATCCTGTCAAATGCATTTTATATGGCAACGACAGTTTGAAATTGAAAGATGGCAAGCTGGCGGATCTCGCCCCTACCATTCTTGAATTGCAAGGAATGGATAAACCTGCAGAGATGACAGGGGAATCTTTACTAATTAAATAATAATTAAAATTTGAAGGGAGATTTAAAAAATGACCATTATCAATGATGTGTACGCAAGAGAAATTCTAGACTCGAGGGGAAACCCAACTGTTGAGGTTGAAGTTGAACTGGAGTGCGGAGTAATAGGAAGAGCTGCTGTTCCGTCTGGTGCTTCTACAGGTGCTTTCGAAGCTGTAGAGCTTAGAGATGGAGACAAGGGAAGATACCTTGGAAAAGGCGTGCTAAAAGCAGTAGAAAACGTAAATGACATAATCGCACCTGAACTTATCGGACTGAACGCTTTGGATCAAGTAGCTATCGACAATATCATGATCGAACTTGATGGAACTCCAAACAAAGCTAAATTAGGGGCAAATGCAATCCTAGGCGTATCTATGGCAGTTGCTAGAGCTGCTGCTGAAGCTTTAGGAATGTCGCTTTACCAATATATTGGCGGAATCAACGCAAAGAAGCTTCCTGTTCCAATGATGAACATCATAAACGGTGGAGAGCATGCGGACAATAACGTAGACATCCAGGAATTCATGGTTATGCCTGTTGGAGCTGAATCTTTCAGAGAAGCTCTTAGAATGTGTGCGGAAATCTTCCACAGCCTTAAGAAGGTACTTGGCGGAAAAGGACTTAACACTGCAGTAGGTGACGAAGGTGGATTTGCACCTAACCTTACTTCAAATGAAGAAGCTCTTCAAGTTATCATCGAAGCTATTGAAGCTGCAGGATACAAGCCAGGCGAAGAAGTATGCCTTGCAATGGACGTTGCTGCAACTGAAATGTTCAAGGAAGACGGAAAATATCACCTTGAAGGAGAAGGCGTTGTAAAGACTGCTGAAGAAATGGTTGCTTTCTACGATGCAATGATCGAAAAATATCCTATCATCTCAATCGAAGACGGACTTTCTGAGGACGATTGGGAAGGTTGGAAGCTTATGACTGAAAAGCTTGGGGACAAAGTACAGCTTGTTGGAGACGACTTGTTCGTTACTAACACCGAGAGACTTGGAAAAGGAATTGAAATGGGAGTTGCAAACTCAATCCTTATCAAGGTAAACCAAATCGGTACTCTTACTGAGACTTTAGATTCAATCGAAATGGCAAAGAAAGCAGGATATACTGCAGTTGTTTCTCACAGATCGGGTGAAACTGAAGACTGTACTATCGCAGACTTGGTAGTAGCTGTAAATGCAGGACAAATCAAAACGGGTGCTCCATCCAGAACTGACAGGGTAGTAAAATATAACCAACTTCTTAGAATCGAAGAAGAACTTTGGGAATCTGCTCAATATGACGGAATAAAAACTTTCTACAACCTTAAGAAATAACACATTAAACCCAGGCGCCCTATAATTGGGCGCCTGGTTTCTGTAATGTGACATACTTATTCTTTGAGGATTTTACAAAATAAAATTGATATTCCCATAAGACTGTGTTACAATACATATGTTAACCATTCGGGGAGGTAAAAAACATGGATAAACTACTAATTGCACTATTGATTTTGTCCAGCATCGTCTTGATTGCAAGCATACTGCTTCAACCGGGAAAAAGCGCTGGATTATCAGGTTCGATTGCAGGTGGCGCTGAGAGTCTGTTTGGCAAGAAAAAAGCCAAAGGCTACGAAGCAATGCTTGAAAAAGCGACAACCATTTCTGCAGTTATTTTTATGTTGTCGGCATTTCTATTTTCTATAATTTAATAAAGGCATATATCTAAAGGAGGAATTTTACACAATGGAGTTAATGTACTTAGCCCCTGCTGTGGGAATCGTCGCGCTTGCGTTTGCCGCTTATCTTTCTGCGAAGGTAAACAAAGTTGACGAGGGAACAGACAGGATGAAAGAAATCGCATCTTACATTCAAGAGGGAGCAATGGCTTTCCTTAGAAGAGAGTATAAGTCCATCGCGATTTTTGTTGTGGTATTGTTTATTGTTTTAACTTTTACGCCTGGACTTGGAGTAAAAACGGCCATTTCTTTTCTTGTTGGTGCGCTTTTTTCAGTTTTAGCCGGATTTTTCGGTATGAAGGTTGCAACAAAAGCCAATGTAAGAACAGCAAATGCAGCTAGAACATCCGGAATGAACAAAGCGTTAAGCGTAGCTTTTTCCGGCGGTGCCGTAATGGGCATGAGTGTTGTAGGTCTTGGCATTATTGGTGTCAGCGGACTTTATATTATTTTTGAAGACCCGACTATTATAACGGGTTTTGGCCTGGGAGCTTCTTCAATTGCACTTTTCGGACGTGTCGGCGGTGGAATCTACACCAAAGCTGCGGATGTTGGTGCTGACCTTGTTGGTAAGGTTGAAGCTGGAATTCCTGAAGACGACCCAAGAAACCCTGCGGTTATAGCAGATAACGTTGGAGACAACGTAGGAGACGTGGCGGGAATGGGCTCTGACCTTTTTGAGTCTTATGTAGGTTCTATCATATCAGCCATTACTTTAGGAGCTTTGGCATACGGATTAAACGGTGTTTTATTCCCTGTAATCCTGGCTTCAGTTGGTATCTTGGCGTCTATCGTCGGTACTTTCTTTGTTAAAGGCGACGAAGGATCTGATCCACACAAGGCACTTAAGAATGCAACTTATGTAAGTGGAATAATAATGATAGCAGTAGCATTCTTCTTAAGCAAGTACTTCCTTTCAGAAATAAGCGAAAGCGCAGGTACGGGAGAATTCGTAGCGATTATTGCAGGTTTGGTGGTGGGTATCGCCATCGGACAGGTTACAGAGGTATATACTTCTGAAGAGTACAAGTCGGTTAAAAAGATTGCACAGCAGTGTGAAACAGGACCGGCGACAGCAATCATCAGTGGACTTGCTGTCGGCATGTACTCTACGGCACTTCCTATTGTAGGTATCGTAATCGCAATCTTAGTTTCTTACCAATTTGCAGGTCTTTACGGAATAGCTCTTGCGGCTGTAGGAATGCTTTCTGTAGTAGGCATAACCATAGCGGTTGATGCTTACGGTCCAATATCTGACAATGCCGGTGGTATTGCTGAAATGGCTGGACTTCCTAAAGAAGTAAGAGGTATTACTGATAAGCTTGACGCAGTGGGCAACACTACCGCTGCAATCGGAAAAGGTTTTGCGATCGGGTCTGCGGCTCTTACTGCTCTTGCGCTGTTTGCATCTTACTCCCAGGCTGTAGGACTAAGTCGAATAGATTTACTAGATCCCTTTGTTATTGCCGGATTGTTCCTTGGTGCGGCAGCCCCGTATTTGTTCTCAGCTCTTACTATGGAGGCTGTAGGCTCGGCGGCAAACCAAATGATCGAAGAAGTAAGAAGACAGTTCAAAACTATTCCAGGAATCATGGAAGGAACAGGAAAGCCGGATTACGCTAGATGTGTTGATATTTCAACTACTGCAGCACTTAAGCAGATGGTCGTTCCTGGCCTATTGGCAGTCCTTCTGCCTCTTGCTACCGGATTATTGCTTGGAAGCGAAGCCCTTGGCGGACTTCTAGCAGGTGCTTTAGTATCAGGTGTTCTTATGGCGATTCAGATGGCCAACTCCGGTGGAGCTTGGGATAATGCCAAAAAGTACATCGAAGGAGGAGCCCATGGCGGCAAGGGAAGTGAAGCCCACAAAGCCGCTGTTGTTGGAGACACTGTAGGAGATCCATACAAGGATACTTCAGGTCCTTCAATCAATATCCTGATCAAATTGATGACAATCGTATCTTTGGTGTTTGCACCACTGTTCATGTAATCACACTGCCGCAGGTATTATTCCTGCGGCTTTTTATATGCTTGATTGCGGATTTTGAGCAAAGCAAAGATTCTTTGTTTTACTGAGGATCTGCTATATGTTAAAATGAAACTGAGGAGATTAAATTATGATAGATGAGAAATTGATCATAGCAATATTTTTAAACATAATGGGCTTTGCTTCTATGGGTCTTGACAAACTATTTGCTGTAAAAAATAAAAGAAGAATCCCGGAGAAAACCCTCATTGCTTTAGCTGTGCTGGGGGGGAGCGTTGGAACGCTCATCGGAATGCAGGTATTTCATCACAAGGTAAGAAAGCCTCTGTTTTTATACGGAGTCCCTGTGGTACTTACGCTGCAGCTTTATCTATACTACTATTTCTTTATCAGATGATGGAGAAATGAAGAAAACGCGCATTGGCGCGAAATGAGGAGATTAAATGAAACTTAAAAACGTATTATTAAACGTGATGAAGAGCGAAAACTACAAGCCCCTTGGGTACAAGGATCTTATGTTTTTGCTTGAGATCAAAAACAAAAGCGAAAAGGCTGAATTTAAAAAGCTGTTGGATAGGATGTTAAGCGAAGGAGAAGTCGTGAAGAACAAAAAAGGCAAGTACATCCTGCCGCCAAAAGACCTTTATGTCAAAGGAACCCTTCAGGGGCATGCCAGAGGTTTTGGATTTGTAATACCTGAGGATGCTATTACAGGAAGCGACATCTTCATTAGCGCATCAAGCTTGAATGGAGCTTTGGACAAGGACAAGGTATTGGTCAAGATTATCAAAAAGACTGCTAAAAGAGATGAAGGCGAGATATTCAAGATATTAGAGAGGGGACATCAAAAAATCGTAGGAACTTACGACAAGAGCAGAAACTTCGGCTTTGTGATCCCGGATAATGACAAGCTTGTCAAGGACATATTTATCTCAAGCTCAGATGAAATGGGAGCTAAGAATGGGGACAAAGTAGTAGTTGACATAACCAATTGGCATCCGAAGAAAAACCCCGAAGGCAAGATAATAGAGATACTGGGAAGCGCCGACAGCGAAGGGATAGAAATACTTTCGATAATTAGGGAATACGACTTCAATGTTGATTTCCCACCGGAGGTTGTATCTGAACTAAACGAAGTGCCGGATAAAGTGGATCCCGACGAGGCGAAGAACCGAAGGGATTTAAGAAACATAAAGATGGTCACCATAGACGGCAAGGATGCAAAGGA
Organism: Alkalibacter saccharofermentans DSM 14828; assembly: GCF_900128885.1. Lineage (NCBI taxonomy): Bacteria > Bacillati > Bacillota > Clostridia > Eubacteriales > Eubacteriaceae > Alkalibacter > Alkalibacter saccharofermentans. The sequence continues at coordinate 111,819 of NZ_FQTU01000004.1, read as the reverse complement.
TCTAGATGATGCGGTATCGGTCAAAAAACTTGATAACGGCAATTATCAGCTTGGAGTCCATATTGCAGACGTCACCCATTATGTAAGGGAGGACACCGCACTTGACAGAGAGGCCTACGGCAGGGCTACCAGTGTATACTTAGTTGACAGGGTAATACCCATGCTTCCCCAGAAGCTGTCTAACGGGATATGCAGCTTAAATGCAGGAGAGGACAGACTTGCGTTTACTTGCATGATGGAGATTGATTCTAAAGGGAAGGTCGTTACTCACGAGGTATTCAAATCCGTTATCGATATAGATGAAAGAATGAATTACGAGGACGTAACAGCCATCTTGAAAGGTGAAGACGAAAGCCTTATGAAAAGGTACGAAGACTTCATCCGGGACTTCAAGCTTATGGAGGAGCTTGCAGAGATTCTAAGGACCGAGCGCCGCGACAAAAGAGGAGCGATTGACTTTGACTTCCCTGAATCTAAAATAATTTTAGATGAGAAGGGAAAGCCTGTGGACGTAGTATTATACGAAAGAACTGTGTCCCATAAGATAATAGAAGAATTCATGCTCGTGTGCAACGAGACGGTGGCTGAATTTATGTTTTGGTCTAACCTGCCTTTTCTATACCGAGTGCATGAAGATCCTTCAAGCGAGAAACTGGATGCCTTAAGGAATTTTCTCACAAACTTTGGTTACACCTTAAAGAAGGGAAAGGAGATTCATCCGGCGGCTATTCAAGAGCTTGTAAAGGATATTGAGGGAACTGATGAAGAGGATTTTTTAAGCAGGCTTATTCTAAGAGCTATGCAGCAGGCTAGGTATTCACCGGATAATATTGGCCACTTCGGCCTTGCAGCCAAGTACTACTGCCATTTCACTTCTCCTATAAGAAGATATCCGGATCTATTGATACACAGGATCATGGGTCAGATGTTGAACAATGAGCTGACTGAAAAGAAGATAAAAAAATACATAAAACGAATGGAAGAGATGGCAGACCACACTTCTCAGCGGGAAAGACTGGCTGAGCGGGCTGAAAGAGACACCGATGATCTTAAAAAGACTGAATTTATGGCAAATAAGATCGGCGAGGAGTACGAGGGGATAATATCAAGCGTTGCATCCTTCGGTTTTTTTGTGGAACTCAAAAATACAGTGGAAGGCCTTGTCAGAGTACAGGACTTAGGTGATGACTATTACATCTACGACGAAAAAAACCACAGGTTCATAGGGGAAAGAACAAAAAAATCATTCAAGCTGGGAGATTCAATATCTGTAAAAGTAGCAAAGGTAAGCATCCCGCTGAGACAGGTAGATTTTGCTGTCGTTGACAAAGATGCAGAATAACAATATAATTAAAGGATGCGGCTAATTAATTTTGCCGGTGAATCAAGTAGAGGTGTGTTATGAAAAGTGGAGTAAAAGTTATAGCTCAAAATAAAAAAGCAAGACATAATTATTTTATTGAGGAAACCTATGAGGCGGGTATCGAGCTTTTCGGTACTGAGGTCAAGTCCATTCGGGGCGGCAAGGTAAACCTTAAGGATAGCTATGCGGACATCTATAATGGCGAGCTATACGTATACAACATGCATATAAGCCCCTACGAACAAGGCAACATCTTCAATAAGGATCCTTTAAGGATCAGAAAGCTTTTGATGCATAAAAAAGAGATTGCAAAGCTGATCGGCCTTAAGCAGACACAGGGATATACCTTGGTGCCCCTTAGCCTTTATTTTAAGGGCAGCAGGGTAAAGCTTGAACTTGCCCTTGCCAAAGGTAAAAAGGTCTACGACAAGCGACACGACATAGCGAAAAAGGACGCAGACAGAAGGATCCAAAAGGCAACGAGGGTAGACCGAAGAGGAGAATAGAAATTACAAGTTGTAAGCTATAAGATATAAGCTGCAAGTAAAAGCAGGTTGACACCATTAAGAAAAATCAAACATGATTGAAGGTGCGTGCATTTAAGAGATATTAAAGGTGTACGTGCTATAATTCTAAATGTGGGCAAAAGTTGATTTCAGTTATGTATATTTAAATCCGCAATTTATGAAATTGATTATAGGAGTCAAATAGTGGAAAATAATTTTGAGAATCTATTAGTTTGGCAAAAATCCAGAGATTTGACAATGGTGTTATACGATATTATTGATAATTTTCCAGATGAGGAAAAGTACGCAATGGGAAGTCAATTGCGAAGAGCTGTAAACTCGATATCAGCAAATATCGCTGAAGGAACTGGGAGGGGTAGCAATAAGGATTTTGCAAATTTCTTATACTTTGCCAGAGGATCTTTGTTTGAGACGAAAAATTTTATATATTGCTAAGGATTTAAAATATATCGACATAAAAAAATATGATTTTTGTATAGATATAATAAATGAAATTGGGAAAATGCTAAACGGTTTAATTAAAAGCTTGAAGCAATAAATTATCCAATGTGTGTAAAATAACATCGTGCAACTAACGACTTATAAGGAATACCCAATAACTAACGACTAATAACTAACGACTAATAACTAACACGGGGGCGCAATGGCTTCGACGGGGGTTTTGAAGCAAGAGCAGCGAGCCGATGTGCCAAACATCGTTAAAAGTGGCAAACTAAATATAAACGCTAAAAATAATAATTACGCTTTAGCTGCGTAAGCAGCTTTCGTCCGACCCAGAAGACCTGCGATCAGGGACCCGGGCGTCAACTTAGCAGGGAACCGTTTTTCAGGATGTCTCGACTGATTAACGAATAATTGAGGCTGGTCCGATTGTAACTCTGTCACTGGAGGTTCAATCGGCGAGATTAAATCAGTGACTGCGCTCGGAGAAACTTTTGTGAATTGGCTTTCGGACGCGGGTTCGATTCCCGCCGCCTCCACCATAAAAGACAACCAGAACTTCAATTTTGAGGTTCTTTTTTTATTTTTTGCGCGGTGTGAAATCGAACCCGCCAAAAACACGAAAAGTAGATAGAATTATTATCTATAAAATAAAGATAAAGAATAGAAAATCGGTTATAATACATAAGAAAGCGAGTCGGGCTCCTACTTCGATTCCCGCCGCCTCCACCAAATAACCTACCACCCAATGATAAAAAAGATTTTATCATTGGGTGGTTTGATTTTGTCTTAAATGTACTGATATCAAAGGGTTTTAGCGATTGGAAGATGAAAGATAATAAAATGTACCCCAGGTTATCTCTTGGACCTTTGGGAATGTTATAAACAATATCATGGGTTGGCAAAGGCGAAAAAGGAATATTTCATTGATGAAATTGTACCTGAATGGGTTTAGATGTAATTCCTGTGCGTAAATAATTAAAATATACGAACTAAAATGACAATACAGATCAGCCTGAATTGGGGTAGATTATGATATTGTGCGGAGAAAGTGTCTATAAATATAACGACAAATTTATTGATAAATATACTGAGGAGCCTTATAATAATAACAGAAGAAGCTGTAGCTTTAGTATACTGTAATTGAGGTGAGTAGTATGATTAAAGAGAAAGTGCCAATAGGTAGCATTCGAAATTCACTAGTGTCGATTTCGCGTTTTAATCGAGGAGAAGCAACTAAGATTTTTAAAGAGGTTGACAAAATTGGAGTTAAATATGTACTGAAAAATAATGAGCCTATAAGTGTTCTTATGAGTCCTTCTCGTTATGAAGAGATGATGGAAGCCTTGGAAGATTACGTGTTGTACTTTGAGGCAGAGAAAAGGGTTGCAGCAGCTAAAGGAAAGTATATTACATCAGATGAAGTTCTGGCAGAGCTTGGAATAAGTGATTCTGACCTTGATGATATCGAGGTAGAAATTGAATGAGCGAATGGCAAGTTGAATATACAGAGGATGCGAATGATGATTTGAAGGATCTTGACGGAAGTCAACGGCTACTCGTTTTGAAGGCGATAAAAAAGGTGTCAAAAAACCCACTGCCCTATACTGAGGGAGTTTATGGTAAACCACTCGTAAATCATAATACATCCAAACTGGCAGGGTATCAAAAGATAAAACTTAAAGATGCAGGAATTCGTGTTGTTTATAGTATTGTCCGAGATGATAAAAAAATGCGAATTATCATTATTTCTATTAGAGATGATGAAAAGGTTTATAAAATGGCACAAGACAGAATAAAATAAAATTTACGAGCCTTTTTAGGCACTCCAAAATGGGGGGTCTTTTTTGATGCCCGAAAGAAAAAAGAAGAAAAAAAAGGAGACACTTCACAACCAACCGTCAAAACTGACATTAAGGGTGCATAAAAACATCCGTAACCTTTGTCGTATGATTTAATAATTAATCATAGCGAACTATCAAAAGACAAAAAACGCAAACAATCACAACAAAACTAATCCACCGGTTTGGAGGATATCAGGAGCTTGGTTTTAATTGTCCTTATGAAGCTTTAGGTTTTATGAAATCTAGGATCTCCGGGTAGATATTTTGATATTTGGGGATCGACTTGATCAGCTCGTAACTCTTGTTGAAAATCTATCTGCCCTGCTTAAGAATCTACCTTGGAAAACATGACCGTGCCTTCTGTACTTTTATTGTAATACTGGGCGTAGCAAAGATTGATGCCATGCATGAACTTGGACATATCAGATCTTCTGGGATCAAGTTGTATGTGGACATGGGTATCCATAAGGCAGTATGAGAGTATGCTGCACTGGAATTTCTCACAGTACAGTGCAAGAAGAAGTTTAGTGAGGTAAATAATATGTTGCAATTAGAGTTGTTTGATGGATAATAAGGATATAGTTGAGAACTGTCCCTATACTTGATAGAGTATCCATTAAAAGACCTGCTCAACAACGCAGTCAAGTCCATAAAAGTGTGTAAATTCCCTCGGTTGTGTAATTAGGCAGCAACAACAGACTTCTGAGTGGCTCGGCTTTCGTGGTACTCTTTCATATCGAGGTACTTTTTGCCGGTCGTCCATTTTTCATCCTGCTCCATGAGCAGGGCACCAATCAGACGGATTAGCGAATCTTCATTGGGAAAGATTCGAATCACACGTTCCCGTCGACGGATTTCCTGGTTTAACCGCTCAATACTGTTGCTGGTGAGCAGTCGCTTGCGATATTTCTTTGGTAGATTCATGACAGCCATCACATCATCAAACCCGAGTTCTAGGGTTTCCATGGCTTTAGGAGCTGTCTGAGCATAGGTTTCAAGCATTTCATCACGAAGAGATCGGGCAATTTCAAGCTTGGGTGCATTGTAGATTTCGGTAAGGCATTGCTTGATTTCTGGTTGCAGGCGTTTTGGGGTTTTATCCAAAACATTGCGAGAAAAATGGGTCTGACATCTTTGCCAGGTTGCTCCTTGAAAGTGCTTCTTGATTGCATTAACAAGGCCCCCATGGTTGTCTGAAACAATCAGGTCAACATCAACAAGACCTCGCTGTTTTAGTGATTCAAAGAACTCGCTCCAGCTGGTTTCCGATTCGGAATCTGCGACACAAAGGCCCAGAATTTCACGATGGCCATCATCGCGAACTCCAATTGCAAGGAGTAAACCCTTGGAGCGCACACGACCATTTTCCCGAACCTTGGTGTATAGGGCATCCACTATAATAAAGGGATATTTGCTATCTAGTTTCCGGTTGCGGAATTCATCAACCACCGGATCCAGGTTTTTGCAAAGTTCTGAGATCGTTGATTTGGAAAACTGTTTGCCGCACAATTCCTCGGTTATTGCACTTACTTTTCTGGTGGATACGCCGTTTATGACCATTTCCATCATGGCAAGCACTAAAGCCTGCTCGCTACGCTGATATTGGCGAAACAATGTGGTTGAAAAATTACCGTCACGAAGTCTGGGTACTTGTAATTCAATGGTTCCAACACGAGTAGTCATGCTGCGCATACGAAATCCGTTGCGATAGCCCAAACGATCATCAGAGCGTTCATAACGATCTGCACCGATCTGTTCGCTGACCTGGGCATTTAAAACCTGGTTGAGGATGCTTTCTAGCAGCTTGGCAAATGCATCATCTTTGCCGTTTGAAGTGAAAAGTCCGTGCAAAATTTCGGATTCTAAGGTAACATTAATCTGAGTCATTTGGGTTTCCTCCTCGGGTTGATGGTTTTTCGACAACTCTATTTTATCCGAGGTTGAACCCTTTTGGCTCATTTTTTAATTTTTGAATTTACACCATTATATAGACTTTATCCAGTAGGAATTGCTTTTGTATTCCTTATAACCTTGGCGGTTTGTTGTGGAATATCGTAAGATTTGGTTGTTTGGACAGATATAACAATCATAGTATTCATCGTAAACGAACTCTTGTTTGTTGAAATAACCCTTCTTCGTCATAGGTCGAGTATAGGGGAATAATGGAGTAATTCCGTAATCAAGGAGCCACTTGGCTATAGCCGGATTTTTGAAGCCAGCGTCAAGCACCATAGTCTTAATATCCTGGTGTTTGATCTTTTCATAGATCCTGTTAAATGTGCGACTGTCATGATGATTGCCTGGATGGATGCTGTAGCCTAAGATCCAACCATTCTTGTCGCAATCGGTCTGCACCGAGTAGGCAAAAACGTGTTTATGCTCCCCTTTGCGAAACCATCCGCTTTCCGGATCTGTTTGGGAGAATTTTATCGTCTTTGGTTCTTTCTTGTTGTCCACTTTACCAGTCGATAACGGTTCATCGTTTTGCAATGGAGGTGGACCATCATCTTCGTCCTCGTCTTCAAAGGGTTTTTCCCCATTGGATTCCCAATCCATGTTGATCTCTTTACGAAGGAGTTTTTCGTAGAACAATGCCTCCTCTTTAGCAATTTTTCTACGCATTTTTCGATTGTTGGCATGAGCTTTCACATGCGTGGCGTCCACAAATACTTCCCGATGATCAATCAGTTTGAGCTTGTAAGATTCCTCAAGAATTCGACTGAAAATCTGCTCAAACAAATCTGTATCTTTAAATCTTCGGGTGTAGTTTTTGCTGAAGGTAGAAAAATGAGGGACACTATCAAACATTCCAAGCCCCAGAAACCACCGATAAGCGACGTTGACTTCTATGTCCTTGACGATTTGGCGCATGCTTTTGATACCGTAGAGATACTGGATAAAAGGGATTTTAATGAGCATCACTGGATCTGTGCTGGGACGTCCAGATTCTGCTGAATACTTCTGTGCGACCAGTTCATAAATGAAGTTCCAGTCAATGGTCTAATCGATCAGTCGAAGCAAGTGATTCTCAGGTACCATGTCATCCATGCAAAATATTTGCACTTGCTCACGATTTTTTTCTACGTTTTTGCTCATCATCAGCTTATTCACCGCCTTGACTTGATACTTTTATTATACCAAAAAAAGACCTGAAAGCATTGAAAATACTAGCTTTAAAGGTCTAAACACGTAGAAAAGCCCGAGGTTTTCCTCGGACTTTGTCGACAGTCTGTTGCGGCCTGCTGGCCGCTTGTTTTATTGTGAGTATGCGATTATTGACCACTTGCTTTTCAATTGCGATGTCAAATTTCTTTAGATGTTTCATTGAAGATTGCATATCTATCTCCGTTAGTACGTGTATTAGTCATTATTCAAAACTAGAATTATTCCATTATGACAAAATTCGAAAAACAAATAAATGCAAATTGCAACATAAGAATGAAATTATTAACACTTTTGGATGTATTGAATAACTGTTGTTCGTCAAGTATAATTAAGTAAATCAGTAATATAGAGCAATTAATTGGCGATTTAAACTAAAAACTACGATCGAGAATGAAACGTTTAAATCAAATCCGAAAAATACTTTGTTTCTAAAATAAAAATATAATATAAAATTGCAACATATAAGTTGAATGAGGATAGGAGAGGACAAATTGTATCTTAAGCTAAGAACAAAAAAAATTTTAGAGTTTTTATTTAATCAGACTGATTATATAAGTGCAAAAAAAATATCAAATAAGTTTAATGTCAGTACGCGCACTATCAGATATGATTTAGATGAAATAGAAGACCTTCTAAAATCATACAATATACTTATGTACAAAGTTCCTAAATTGGGGATATTGATTAAAAGTTCAAAAGAACAAAAATATAAAGTTTTAAATGAATTAAATTCAAAGACTCCGGAGGAGGTATTTTTAACAAATGAGCAAAAGAAGAAATATATAATTTCTAGATTATTAGCAGCTGACAAACCAATAACAATTGGTGATTTAAGTGAAGAACTTTGCTTAGGGAAATCTGTTGTCGCAAAAACACTTAAAGATGTAGAAATTTGGTTTCAAGAAAAAAACATACAACTTATAAAAAAAACCAAAAAAGGTATATTTATAAAAACTACTGAGAGTGATTGGAGGAAATCTGTAACAGAACTATTAAGCTATGAAATAGATAGTAAATATATTGTAAGATATCTTGAGAAATTATCATCAGAGATAATAGATACATCAACGAGTATGGATTACGTATCATCCCAATATTTTAATATGATTTTTAATGGTATAGATATTAGATTATTAGGTGAATTAATTACAAGGCTTGAGAAAGAAACAGATACGAAACTTGTCGATTCTTCATTCATTGCGTTAATGGTGCATATTGCCTTAGCTGTTAAAAGACTAAAATCAAAAAAAGCAATTTGTTTTGAAGCAAGAAACTTAGAAAAAATAATGAATAATCATGAGTTCAATATAATAAAATCGGTCGTAAATGAATATCAAGAAAAGTTTGACGTTGTAATTAATGATGATGAGATAGGTTATATAACATTGCATTTGCTTGGTTCCAAAACTAAAACACACAGGAAACAAGAAGACGATAATACATTGAAAGACCTTAGCCTGCGTTTAATTAATAATATTGATAAAAAAATAAGTGAGAAGATATTAATAGACGATCAATTAATTAAAGGGATAATGCTTCATCTAGAACCAGCTTTAGTCCGAATGTCCAATAAAATGTTTATTAATAACCCAATGCTAAATGAAATAAAAGTTAAATATAAAAATGTTTTCAATGTTGTAAAAATACAATGTGAAAATTTATTTAGAAATTATGGTGTAGACCAAATACCAGATGATGAAGTGGCATATATAACACTTCATATAGGAGCAAGCATTGAAAGATCTAAAAGAAAGATAAAAAATGAAATAAGGGCTTTACTAGTTTGTGGGAGTGGTTTTGGTACCGTTAAAATGCTGTCATCAAGAATGAAGTATGAATTTCCAAAATTAGAGATTGTAAAAGAAGTATCGGTTTTAGACATAACAGATGATGATTTAAATTCAGTCGATCTTATTATAGCGACAGTAGATTTTGATATTAGTTCAAATAAAAAAGTAGTTAAAGTTTCACCATTATTGACTATGGAAGATATTAAAAAAATTGAAACTTTCTTAAATGTTCAATTTATAGCAGAAAATAATAAATACAAGCCAAATATTATGGAGCTATTATCAATTATCGAAAAACATTGCGAAATACAAGATAGGGATTCACTAACAAAAGAATTAAAAATAGAATTTTTTCAATATTACGAAAAAGGAGAAGATTTGCCTATGTTATCAGATGTGCTGAAAGAAGAAAATATAAACTTATGTCATCATGCAAATAATTGGGAAGAATCTGTATATGAGGCTGGAAGGTTATTAGTAGAAGCTGATTGTGCAGAGTCTAGATATATTGATGCTATGATCGAATCGGTTAAAGAACTGGGACCTTATATTGTTATAGCGAAAGGAATTGCTATGCCACATGCTAGACCAGGTAATGGGTCTAAAAAGGTTTCAATGAGTTTGGTTAGGCTAGATAAACCTGTGGAATTTGGCAACAAAGATAATGATCCGGTTGATTTGGTTTTTGCATTAAGTGCGACTGACAATAACTCACATTTAAAAGTTATGGCGGATTTAAGTTCTATCTTAAGTAATGAAAATTACATAAGAATTCTAAGGGAAAGTAAAGATATTAGAGAAGTGCTTAATTTGATTGAGAACGTGTCTGAAGGGAGAAGTATTAATGAGTGGGATGAGTAAAAGAATTGAAAAGCTAAGAAAGACAGTGGTTGAAGCTCAACCTGAAATATGTATTGAAAGAGCCAGAATAATAACGAATGTCTATAAAGAAAATGAAGATATGCCTATTGATATAAAAAGAGCAAAAATGGTTAAAGAAGTTTTAGACAATATGTCGATTTATATTGAAGATGGTGAAATGATTGTAGGAAACCAGGCATATAAAACTAGAACTGCACCAATCTTTCCAGAATATTCATGGGATTGGATTTATAATGAAGTCGATGAGTTTGAGAAAAGAGATGGAGATAGATTCTATTTAAAAGAAGAATATAAAAATGAATTAAGGGAAATACTGCAATTTTGGAAAGGAAAAACTTTAAAAGACAGAGTCTACAAGACGCAAACTCAAGATGTTTTAAAAGACAAAAAATATATAGGTGTTTTAGGTTGGGAGGGAAATGTAACTGCAGGTGAAGGCCATATAATTGCTGATTATAAAATGATACTTGACTTAGGTTTCGGTGGCTTGAAAAATAAAGCAGAACAAGAACTAAGGAATTTAGATGAAACTAATCCAGAAGATTTAAGGAAGAGAATATTTTTACAAGCAGTTATAATTACAATTGAAGGTTGTACTAGATTTATCAATAGGTATGCAGATTTAGCTAAAGAATTAATTAGTAAGACTGATATAATTGCCAGAAAAGATGAATTAGAGAAGATTCATATGGTATGTAAAAATATTTCTATGAAACCGCCTGAAAATTATTATGAAGCTATTCAGCTGTTATACTTTGTGCATTTAATACTACAGATTGAATCTAATGGTCATTCAATGTCTTTAGGAAGGGTGGATCAATATCTATATAAATATTATAAAAATGATATTGATTCTGAAATTATAGACAAGGGATTTGCTAAAGAATTAATGCACTGTTTCTACATTAAAATCTTTTCGATAATTAAATTACGTCCTTGGACGCATACAAAATTTGTTGCAGGTTATCCAACATATCAAAATATCATTGTTGGGGGTCAGGATGTTAATGGTAATGATCAGACTAATGAATTAACTTATTTAATGCTCAAATCTTTAGGTGATATTAAGTTAAGTGAGCCAAATTTTTACGTGAGAATTCATCAAAATTCACCGGAAAAGCTTATGATGATGTGTGTTGATGTTATTAAAGAGGGATTTGGTATGCCTGCGTTAGTAAATGATGAAGTTATAATACCATCACTTATACTCAGAGGGGTTGAGAAAGAAGATGCTTATAATTATGCAACAATGGGTTGTTTGGAGGTTCAAGTTCCAGGAAAATGGGGTTATAGGGCAAATGGAAAGAGTAAGTTAAATTTATTAAAAGTATTAGAATTGGCTTTAAATAATGGTGTAGATACTAGAAGTGGAATACAACTAGAAGAAGGGCTAGGCAAGTTAGATGATTTTACATCATTTGAGATGGTAATGAAAGCTTGGGAAAAACAATTGAAATATTTTACAAAGTTACATGTTATAGCTGATAACATTAACGATTTGGCGATGGAAGAGTTAGTGCCAGATATTGTATGTTCTGCATTGGTACAAAATTGTATAGGAAGAGGGAAGACTATTAAAGAAGGTGGGGCTATTTATGATATGATAAGTGGTTGCCAAGTCGGGGTGCCAAATGTTGGGAATTCTTTATATGCAATCAAAAAATTGTGCTTTGATGAAAAAAAGATAACATTGAATGATTTAAAAAAAGCATTAGATAATGATTTTGATGGAGTGGAGGGCGAAAAAATTAGACAAATATTATTAAATCATGCAGAAAAATATGGGAATGATATTGATGAAGTTGATAATCTGACAAGAGAGGCTTATGACATTTTTATTAGAGATATTGTTAAGTATAAGAATACAAGATTTGGAAGGGGGCCAATAGGAGGAATATTTATGCCTGCAACAGTAACAATTTCTGCCAATGTACCTTGCGGAAAGGCATGTGGGGCAAGCGCTGATGGAAGAAAGGCCAACCAGCCAATGGCAGATGGTATATCACCTATGCATGGTACTGAAAAATTTGGTCCAACAGCAGTATTTAACTCAGTATCAAAATTATCTACTTTATTAACAACTGGTGGACAATTATTAAATATGAGATTTCAACCTAGTATACTAAAAAATAATTCTGATATAAATAAATTTATTTCATTAATAAAAACATTTTTTTCTAAGATGGGATGGCATGTTCAATTCAATATTATTTCGACAGATATACTTAAGAAAGCACAGGAAAATCCAGAAGAATATAGAGATTTAGTAGTTAGAGTAGCGGGATACAGTGCGTTATCGGTGTTTGTCAACATAGTTGTCGTGCAAACCTTAAAAATTTGTAATAAGTTTTTATAAGATTTGAAGATCTTTATCTTGTGACTTTTCGGGATTAAGCCAAACCTTATCCTCAATTGACCAATCCCTAATGCTACGTGACCAACGCTGTGGATTCATTGTTTTTGCTGCTTCATAAACTGCGATGCGTTGCGCAAATATCTGATCACTCAGTCCGTCATGTCGCTGGTTGGGGGTCAGAAAATTAAGACCACTGTGGTGATGCTGTGTGTTGTACCACCTTGAAAATTTCTGCACCCAACTCCTGGCATCATCAATGGTTGCAAAACCCTTATGTGGAAATCCGGGTCGATATTTGAATGTCTTGAATACGGATTCTGCATAAGCGTTGTCGTTGCTCACTCTTGGCCGACTGTTTGAAGGTACAATGCCCAGTGAATATAATGTCTCCAGAAGGGTTGCCCCTTTCATGGGACTTCCATTGTCTGAATGAAGAATCAAAGGTTGTGGATCATGGGTCCGATTCTCCGCCATTATCGCTTTTCGAACGACCTGGCTGGCGTATTCAGAACTTTCTTTCTCCCAAACTTCCCAGCCAACGACTTTACGGCTGAACAAGTCGATGATCAAATACAGGTATAAATACAATCCTTTCACATATGCCGGCAGATACGTGATATCCCACATCCATACCTGATTGGGTCCATCTGCGCAATGTGTTGATATTGCACGTTTTATCGCTTTTTTGACAGCCCCTCTGTGCTTGTTCATCTCTTTCTCTTTGAGTACTCGATACATGGTAGATTCTGATGCGATGTATTCGCCTTTATCCGCCAATGCCGGAACGATTTGGCTGGGAGGCATACTCTGAAACTCGGTAGAGTTTGCCACTTCAATGATCTTTTTTCTTTCGTGATCACTCAGCTTGTTTTTGGGCTCAGGGCGCTTTGCATGGGGTCTTTGATCTTGTGCCGGTTCTTTATCACTACGCCATCTGTGGAGTGTTCTTTGGCTGATTTCGAGGACTTCGCAAGCCTTTATTTCTCTTGCTCCGTTGCTGACCGCTTCTGCAATGAAGTTGACTGCAAGCAATCGGTCTTCCGGTGATGTCATTCTTCCTCGTTGTCCCCCCAGATGGCTTGGGCCTTTTTTCGAAGTACAATAAGTGCAGCGGTTTCAGCCAAAGCTGCTTCCTTGCGCTTTAGTTCTTTTTCAAGCTTTCGGATCTCTTTTTCTTTATCTTTATTGGCTTTACTCAGTTTTTCTGCTTCTTGGGCGACACCACCATTTGCTTGCATGCACGCATCTTTCCAGGCTTCCACTTGTTCGACATAGAGACCTTTTTTACGGCAATACTCTGATAGCTCTGCGTTGTTGAGTGATGCGGTTTCCACTACGATCATGAATTTGTCTTTCGTGCTCCATTTTTCCGTTTGGACTTCACCATCTGTAATGACAATGCCATTTTCTTTCGCTTGACGTTTCCATGCGAATAGGGTTTGCCGAGCGATACCGGTTTCTTTTTCTAGTTGGCTAACGGATTTCTTTTGCGGGGATAGCATCTGTTTGATGATACTCAGTTTGAATTCTTCAGTATACTTTGCCATGGGTTCCTCCAAAATATTTAGTCTGTTTAGTTACTATATATTTTTTTAAGGCTCATGACAACTATCCTAACACATAGGGTTATTTACAGCATTAGACCCCATACAACAGCAAGATATAATAAGCAGATCTGAATATTGTTTATAGAAAGGGGGTCTAGATATGAAAATTGCAACAGCATGTGGGTGTGGTTTAGGAACTTGTTTATTATTAAAAATGACATGTGAAAGAGCTTTAAAAGAAATGGAGATAACAAATTTTAATGTTGCACATGGAGATTTGGGGACTATGATTAACGCTGATTGTGACTTCTTTGTAATTACTTCTGACTTAGAAAAATATTTTGATGGATCAGGCAAAAAATATGTATCAGTACAAAATGTTGCAGGAACTGATGAAATGAAAGAAAAATTGCAAACTATTATTGAAGAATTAAACTTATGAAATAATGTATTAAATTTAGATAGGATTTTGATCTTACGAATATGAAGGAAGCTCTTCAATTAATTGGGATACATTAGAAGAACTTCCCGTGTTATTAAATTAATTATAACAAAAAAGTTACGAATATAGTTATTAATACAAATATTTACACATTAACTTGTTTAGAAGGTGGTGCATAAAGTACATGAAAAAATCATAACAGACAAATTATAAATAAATCAATATTTAAATAATCAAACTTTGCATTTGTTCAGATTAATATATTAACGAAATTTGTAAAATCTATTATACTATCTTGATTTAAATAAAAATTAATGAACATAGGGGGTAAGATTAATGAATATCATCTCATACATTGCGACGCAAATATTAGGAGAACCAGCAATCCTTTTAGGAGCAATTGCTCTAGTCGGATTACTAGTTCAAAAGAAAGATTTTTCAGATATAATCGGTGGAACTATGAAAACAATCATAGGTTTCATGATACTTGGATTAGGTGCTGGGCACATAGTAGGTATACTTTCACCAATTGGAGGGATGCTAGAAGCATCTCTTGGGATCACGGGTATAGTACCCAATGACGAAGCTATCGCATCAGTAGCGTTGTTAGAATATGGTGCTAGTGGTGCACTGGTTATGGTAACAGGATTTTGCGTCAATGTAATTGTTGCAAGATTAACTAAATTCAAATATATATATGTAACTGGACATCATTTATTATATATAGCACTTCTTGTAACGGTGATGTTGGAGCTTTATACACCTCTCTCTGGTATGGCCCTAGTTCTACTAGGTGGATTGATTGTCGGTATATACTGCCCGTTGATTATAGCACTAGTTCAACCATATATGGATAAAATAACAAATAATGCAGGAATTGCATATGCCCATTCTACGAACATAGGTTGTTTCATAGGTGCATTTCTTGGAAAATTTGTAGGAGATCCTGAAGACAGTACAGAAAAAATAAAATTGCCAAAATGGGCTATGTTTTTCAGAGATACTACTTTGGCAACTGGATCTACAATGGTAATTGTGTTCATAGTAGTAGCGTTCATTGCTGGTGGAGATATAGCTTCAAATTATACTGGAACACAAGATAGGATAATGTGGTCAATAATGCAAGGTCTTCAATTTGGTGCTGGTATAACGGTCTTGTTGGCAGGTGTAAGAATGATTATTGCTGAAATAGTACCAGCCTTTAAAGGAATATCTGAAAAAATTGTACCTGATGCAAAACCTGGCTTAGATTGTCCTGTAGTTATGCCATATGCTCCAAATGCGTGGTTATTAGGCTTTTTAATAAGCTTTCCATTAGGGTTAGTATTCACTTTATTGATGGCGGGACCTTTAGCATTCAAATATGTAGTTATAGCTGGAGTTGTACCACACTTCTTTGCTAGCGGCCCTGCAGCAGTATTTGGAAATGTTACTGGTGGAAAACGTGGGGCTATTTTATCAGCAATAATTTCATCAGTAATGATTAGTTTTACAATTGCATTGCTAATACCATTAACTGGGGAAGTGTTAATATCATCGGGAACATCTTGGGGTGAGATGGATTATGGTATATTAGGTTTGATTGTGGGTTATTTATCAAAAGCGATTACAGGTATGTAGTATAGATATAAAGGTGAACCTTGAAGTTCACCTTTATACTAATAATATATATATACAGTATAAATGGAATTGTTTATACTGTATACTTATTTAATTTAAAATAATAGAATCCATATAACATGAAGATGATTGTCTAGTAAAATTTCAAGTTAAAAGATTTATTTCTATACCAATAAATGAACTGCTATTCAAATACATTGTATTCTGAGTAAAGAAAC
This sequence comes from Alkalibacter saccharofermentans DSM 14828, assembly GCF_900128885.1. NCBI lineage: Bacteria > Bacillati > Bacillota > Clostridia > Eubacteriales > Eubacteriaceae > Alkalibacter > Alkalibacter saccharofermentans. The sequence goes on along the minus strand of NZ_FQTU01000004.1, from coordinate 95,624 downwards.
TTAAATTTGGTGAAGAAAGAAGAAGTTTTAATTTTGAGAATAGAAAGTATTGTCAGTGGTTAAATTAGGAGATAAAATGGGAAAAATTGAAGGATTGGTAACCAATATCCAAAGATATAGCATACATGATGGACCTGGGATTAGAACAATAGTTTTTTTGAAAGGATGCCCATTAAAGTGTAAGTGGTGTAGTAATCCGGAATCTATAAAAAATAGAAAGGAAATATTTTGGCAAGAAGATAAGTGCATTAGTTGTTTGACTTGTTTGTCAGTATGCCCAGAGAAAGCTGTTCGAATATCAGATGAGAAAAAAATATTCATTGATCTGAATATTTGTAAATTAAATGAGTTATGTATAAAAAATTGCCCTTCTGGTGCTTTGGATATATTTGGTGATAAAATGACAGTTGATGAGGTATTAGATATAGTGAAGAAAGATTTATCCTATTATAATGTTTCAGGTGGAGGAATTACATTGTCAGGTGGAGAAGTAATGCATCAGTTTGAATTTGCGGTTGAACTACTCAAACATTGTAAAGCAGAAAAAATAAACACTGCAATTGAAACAACAGGATATTCTGATTGGAATAAAATGAAAGAAATTATAAAATATGCAGATTTGATTTTTTGTGATTTAAAATTAATAGATGAGGAGATGCATAAAGAATATACAGGAGTTTCAAATAAAATAATTTTAGAAAACATTATCAAACTTGATGAGTTAAATAAAAACTTTATTGTTAGAATGCCGCTTATTCCTGGTGTAAATGATACGAGTCAAAATGCACATAGCATGATAGATTTTTTCTCTAAATTCAAATCAGGAATCACGCTACAAATATTACCATTTCATAAATACGGACACTATAAATATAAATTGTTGAAAATAAAATTTAAAATGGAAGATACTGAAATGCCTGAGCAGACTGCTTTAGAAACTTATAAAGAATATTTTAAAGGAACGAATGTTAATGTTGAAATTGGTGGCAGATAAGCAGTGAATATCAATCTAGACAGTGAAGAATAAGAAGGAAATCAGAGAGTAGATAAAAATATCGCATATGTTGTGATAAAATCATTTATTGATATAAATGGAAGAAGCAAGGCAAGTAAAATATCATTTAATTAAAGTAATAAAGAAAATAGTAATTTATATGGAGGCACAGAATATGAATGATAGAATAGCAAAACTCAGGAACACATTCTTATCGGCTGCAAGGATGGCTGACACTGAGCGTGCAGTACTAATAACAGAGAGTTATAAAAAAAATGAAGATAAATCTGAGCCTATGAAACGAGCTCTTGCGCTTCGTCATTTGATGGACAAAATGAGCATTAATATCCATGAAAATGAACTTCTAGTAGGTTGCCATACTCAATTTGTGCGTAGCGCTCCGTTGTTTCCAGAATATTCGGGGGGATGGATATCTGCTCAAATGGATGATTTTCCAACGCGCCCAGGTGATAAATTTGATATAACCGAGGATCAAAAGGCTACGATGAGAAAATTACTTGAGTATTGGAAAGGACGTTCACTTGACGAACGTATTATGGCTTGTGTACCTGATGAATTCAAGCCGGTACTCGATAGCAAAGTCATATATAATGCTAGTTATGCTGCAAAATCTCCAGGACATTTAGTACCTAATTACGAGTATTTATTAAAAAATGGATTAGATAAAATTATTCAGAGGTGTGAAAAGAGGATGCATGCACTTGACATGTATAATGATGATTATGTAGAGAAACGCGAGTTTTATCTCTCTACTATAGAATCGATGAAAGCAGCAATTAGTTATATGAAGAGATTCTCTGAACTGGCTAAAAAAATGGCTGAGACTGAGAAAGATGCTCTTCGGAAACAAGAGTTGATAAAGATAGCAGAAAATTGCGCAAAAATACCTGCAAAACCGGCGTCTTCGTATTGGGAAGCTCTTCAGTTCATATTATTAGTTCAGCTGACAATTCAACTTGAAGGAAATGGTCTCGCTATAAGCCTTGGTAGAATGGACAAATACTTATACCCTTACTATAAAGCTGATATTGATGCGGGGGAAATAGATAAAAAGCATGCACTCGAGCTTATGGAGTGTCTATATTTAAAATTATCTGAAATAGATAAAATAGCATCCAATGAATCTGCTGCGGTTAATACGGGTCCAGCTCATGGTCAGACGATAACAATTGGCGGAACGTTAGAGGACGGAAGTGATATCACTAACGATATTTCCATACTTGTTTTGGAAGCTGACAGACGAATAGGGTTGGCACAGCCGGATATTGCTGTTAGGATACATAAAGGTACTTCGCAGAGGCTAATAGATGCGGCTACTAAGAATGTTAAGTCAGGTCTTAATAAAGTGAAAATATATAACGATGAGCTAATAGAGCGTGCGGTAAAAATGGTTGGAATCAGTCATGAGGATGCATATAATTTTAGTTTTCTAGGATGTAGCGAACCTGTAATAGACGGTAAAACTAATAGTTGGGGAAACAGTGGTCATTTAAACCTTGCAAAATGCTTTGAACTGGCGCTAAATGACGGACGATGCATGCTAACAAATCAGCAAATGGGACCTAATACTGGAGATTCATCTTCATTTTCGTGTTTTGATGATGTAAAAGAAGCTTATAGAAAGCAAGTAGATTATTTTACAGATAATCTTGTTAAATATGACAGGGTTATCGATATGTGCCATAAAAGATATCTTTCATTGCCATTTTGTTCGGTTGTTATTGATGATTGTATAGAAAAAGGTGTGGATTTTGAACGCGGAGGAGCAAAGTATAATTTCATATCACCATTAGGGGTTGGCCCAATAACTGTAGGAGACTCCTTGGTGGCGATAAAAAAACTCGTCTATGATGATAAAAAGCTGAGCATGGGTAAACTTATAAATGCATTAAAAAGTGATTTCTCTGAAGAGGAACCTTTGAGATTGATGCTGAAAAACAAAGCACCTAAATATGGCAATGATATAGATGAAGTTGATGAAATGTCTGATTTTGCGATGACAGTATTTTGTGATGCCCTTGAAGGACATAAGGATGCGCGAGGAGGTGTGTTTACTGCAGGAATCTATTACCTTACGGCAAATATTCCGAATGGTGAACGTACTGCGGCTACTCCAAATGGTAGGCATGCAGGAGAGCCTCTTAATGATGGGGGTATATCTCCCACACATGGAGATGATAAGTCTGGTGCAACAGCTGTACTGAAATCCGCTGGCAAACTCTCGAATGTACGGGCAGGGCATGGTTCGGTATTGAATCAGCTTATACATCCAACAATATTTAAAGGTGAAGACAGCGAAAAAATATTCGGCGAGTTCATGCGAAGTATAGTAGATTGTGAGGTGTGGGAAACACAGTTCAATGTAGTTACGAAAGAAGATCTTATTCGAGCACAAGAGCATCCTGATGAATATAGATCACTTGTTGTCCGTGTAGCTGGTTATAGTGCGTTTTTTACCATTCTTGGCAAAGATGTGCAAAATGATATTATAAATCGAACTAGTCTGATGGAGTATTAAAATGAAGGGTTGCGTATTTGATATTCAAAGATTTTCAATTCATGATGGTCCTGGGATAAGAACTACGGTGTTTTTAAAGGGATGTCCACTAAATTGTAGATGGTGCTGCAATCCAGAGTCGATCAATCTTTTACCGGAGCTTATGTTCAATCCTGAATTATGTATCGGTTGTGGTTTTTGTGTCGAGGTATGTGAGGTGGGAGCTTCAAGCATTAAGGGTTTTGATCGTTCGCGATGCACCGGTTGTGGTAAATGTGCGGATAGATGTTACGCGGAAGCGAAGTATGTCAAGGGGCGGTATATGGAACCTAAAGACGTTCTTGAAAAAGTCCTCAAAGACGTCTCTTTCTATAAACGCACTAATGGTGGCGTAACATTCAGTGGTGGTGAGCCGTTGCTTCAGATAGATTTTTTGGAAGAAGTACTTAATCTATGTCAAACTAAAAATCTTAGTAGCGCAATTGAAACGTGTGGTTATGTACCCTGGAAGAATTTTGAGAGAATTGCTCATCTTGTGGAAGTGTTTTTGTTTGATATTAAAAGTACAAATAACATAAAACATATTGAATATACAGGTGTGGGATGTGAACGTATAATGGAGAACTGCGAGCGTTTAACAAAGATTGCTAAACGTTTAGTAATCCGTGTTCCTGTCATACCAGGATTCAATTATAGTTTGGATGATATCACCCAAATAATCAGATTTGCCGAGAAAATTGGGGTTAGAGAAGTGAATTTCTTACCGTACCATAGGTTTGCAGAAAGTAAATATTCTTATATGGGACTTGAATATTGGAACCCGAGCGTAGAACGTCTAGACGATTCATTGCTTAAAGAGTTCATTGATAAGATTGAGACATTCATAAAAGTTAAGATTGGAGGTTGAAAACTATCTTAGTATGGTGGGAGCAACCGTTTCAGTTGCTGTAGAGATTGAAGAAGCCGTGAAATAAATTGGTGAATCATATCGAAAGGCAATAATGCGATGACAAAAGGCAAAGTACTTAAGTATGTACAGCGATAGTGTAAAGAAATATCAAGAAATGCTTTGGAGATACATGACAAACGGTAAGCGGTCAATAATCGCATGTGCACAATAAAACAAGCTGTTTATGGCAATCTAGAACTGCAAGAATAGAAGGGGACACTTTGGAGTGACCCCATTTTAGTACACAGTTTGGGTACGGTTAGTTCTATGTGTTTTTTTAGGAATTTAAATAGGTATTTTTATATGCACTTGGGGACAATCCCCCAAGTGACTTTTGTGGTCTATCATTTAAATGTAAATAAGGGACACTTTTCAACCAACCGCCAAAAATGACATGAAGGGTGTATAAAACATCCTTCATTTTCAGCCCTTTATTAAAAAAAAATAATCAAAGAATACTGGGCGCGTCAAAGATTGAAGCATGCATGAACTTGGAAGTGTCAGATACTCTGGAATATAGCTGTATATGAACATAGGTATCCATGTTCTTTTAAAAAGTGTAAGGGGTCATTTTGTATCAAGTAATTTATTGTTTTGCATTGTTGACAATTGTTTTGAATTGTAATATATTTACGTTAAATCAAAAGCGACAAGAATGAATTTAATATATCATAAAGGAGATTTATATGTTTGCAGAAGAACGATATGATAACATTATTTCATTGTTAAATGAAAATGGAACTGTGAAAGTTAAAGATCTAAGTTCTGAGCTTGGAGTTACTGAAGATTGCATCAGAAAGGATCTTACGTATTTAGAAAAAGAAGGGCTATTAAAACGTACGCATGGGGGAGCCGTGCTTCCGAGAAATAACATTCATCAGTTTACGGTGACTTCTAGAAAAAATGTGAACATTAAGGCAAAAAGAATTATTGCAACTAAAGCCATGGAACTGATAAAAAACGGTTATACTATTTTCTTGGATGTTTCAACGACCAATATTCAGCTTGCTAATCTTTTGCTTGATTGTAACAAAGAGGTTATAGTGGTTACAAATATGTTAGAGATTGTTTCTATACTTGCCAAGAGTAAAAACATAACTGTAATATCTGTTGGAGGAATGCTGAATAATCCAGGTGATGCATTTGTTGGCAGCTTGAGTAATGAGATTATTGAAAAGTTCAAGTTTGATTTGTGTTTTTTGGGCGTAGTGGGACTGGATGTCTATAAAGACAGTGCTTATAGCTATCATGTGGAAGATGGAGTAACTAAAGCTGTTGCTGCTAAGGCGAGCAAAAAAGTCTATATTGAAGCCGAAGAGAGCAAATTTCTAAGAGATGGTAATTATAAATTTATAAAATTAAGCGATATCACAGGTGTTATAGTTGACAAATTGCCGCCGGAAAAAATAATGAAGCACTTAACAAAAGTTGACGTTGAGATCCTTTAGCTAGAGAAGAATTTACTAGAATTAAGGAAAAATTTAATATTTCCTAATGTTGGAGCGTAGAAGCAGTACATCATTATACGATGTGCTGCTTCTACGTTTTTTACATATGGAATAACTAAAATAAGAGAAATATTCAGCTTGCAAAGAAATATGATGAAAGTTATAATAATCCTAAACAATACGAAACAAATAAAAACAATTCGATTCAATAATTGCTGTATCGGCAGAAAGGGCGAGGATATGGAACTTACGATGACAAATAGGATTTTAACACTCAAAGATAAGATGATGAAAGAAGAGAGGTACTTGTCAATAGAGCAGGCTTTTATTATAACTGAAACTTATCAAGAAAATGTGGGTGAGCCAGTGGAAATAAAAAGAGCGTTGTCTCTTAAAAATGCCCTTTGCAAATTAGAAATAGATGTCCATCCAGAAGAGCTAATTGTCGGAAATAGAACAAAGGGGATCAGAGGTGGCGTGGTTTTCCCTGAAAGTGGCATTGCATGGATAGATAAAGAAATAGACTCAATAAACGAAAGACCGCAGGATAAATTTAATGTAAGACATGAAGACATAAAAATATTTAGAGAAAAAGTATATCCTTACTGGGAAAAGGATTCCATGGAAGCAGTTATCAGACAGCGCTATGGAACGGAGATATCTGAAATAGAAAAAGTAGTTAAAATAAATCAAAAAGATCATGCGCAAGGTCACATTTCACCTGATGTTGCAAAATGGCTTAAGCTTGGGCCTAAAGGAATAATAAAAGATGCTAAGGAAAAGCTCGAAAAATCAGACGATAATCAAAAGTTGTTCTACCAAAGCGTAATCCTTGTTATGGAAGGCGTTCAAACTTATATGATGAGATATCATGATTTGCTGATGGAAAGATCAAAACATCAGAAGGATACAATGCTTAGAAATAGCATGGAAGGTGTTGCGAATATATGTAAAAAGCTCTCTTGCAAAGTACCAGAAACTTTTCATGAAGCTGTGCAGTCGATATGGTTTTTATTCACAGTTCTTCATATGGAGTCAAATGCTTCTTCTTTTTCGCCAGGTAGGATGGATCAGTATTTATATTCCTACTATAAAAAAGATAAAGATGAAGGAATTCTTACTGACCAAGAAGCCCTTGAAATTATAGAAGCTATATGGATTAAATATAATCAAATTGTTTATATGAGAAATGCTCATAGTGCAAAGTTTTTTGCTGGGTTTCCAATAGGATTTAACATAGCCGTTGGGGGGCAGGACATAAAAGGAAGAGACGCTACAAATGAACTTTCATATATTTTCTTAAAAGCTCAAGAACATCTGAAGCTCCCTCAGCCCAACTTATCTGTCAGATTGCATGAAAATACACCAATTGAATTTTTAAAAGAAGCGGTTAGAGTAGTAGGTAAAGGTGGGGGAATGCCTCAATTTTTCAACGATGAATCAATTATGCCTGCTCTTCGGGAGCTTGATATTGAAGAAGAGGATGTTAAAGATTACGTAATTGTAGGATGCGTTGAAATTTCTACTCAAGGCAATAACCTAGGTTGGAGCGATGCAGCTATGTTTAATCTTAATAAGGTTTTGGAACTCACAATAAACAATGGAAAGTGCCTATTGACAGGTAAACAGATGACAAAAGATTACGGTAGCCTTGAAAATTTTAAAAATTATGAAGAGTTAGAAGAAAAGTTCGGCAAAAATATTCGTGAATATATAAAACGAATGGCAATCGCTTGCGAAGTAGTTGAGAAGGCACATCAAGAACATTTACCATCTCCTTTTTTGTCAGCAGTTATTGATAGGTGTATGGAAACGGGCATAGATGTAACAAGAGGAGGGGCTAAATACAATTTGTCGGGCATTCAGATGATACAGGTGGCAAATCTAGCTGACAGCTTAGCTGCTATTAAGCACCTTGTATTTGATACCAAAAGGATTTCAAGTCATGAATTGATGGATGCTCTTCGAAATAACTTTGAAGGATATGATGTTCTCAAAGCGATTTTGTTAAACAAGTCTCCTAAATATGGAAATGATATTTCCTGGGTGGATGAATTAGGGGCAAAGTGGGCAGAGTTTTTTAAAGCCGAGCTTGAGAAATATACGAATTATCGAGGCGGAAAATATCACACAGGAATGTACACAGTATCAGCCCATGTCCCTATGGGAGAAAACCTGGGCGCATCTCCTGATGGCAGATCTTTAGGCGAACCACTTGCTGATGGTGGGATGTCCCCTGTGTATGGAAGAGATATATCAGGCCCAACTGCTGTATTAAAGTCTGTTTCTAGACTGAATAACAGTCTTACAAGCAATGGTGGACTTCTTAATATGAAGTTTTTGCCTAGTATTTTTAAAACGGAATCAGGAATAGAAAATTTCGTCTCTTTTCTTAGGGCATTTGTAAAGTTACAGATACCACATATTCAGTTTAATGTTATTAATAGAGAAGACTTGATTGCGGCTAAAAATAAACCTGAGGAACACAGAAGCCTTGTTGTGAGGGTAGCGGGATATACAGCATACTTTACTGAACTATCTGGCGAATTGCAAAATGAAATAATAGCACGTACAAGTTATGGAAAGATGTAATTTTATGTTAAACATCAACAGATTAAAGAAAAATAGACTTAAGTCTTATTATGTACAGTTGTTTTCCAACAATGCGGAAGCAACGTTGAACAGGGGCGTATTTTAATAATCGATGAATGATGATAACATAAAATCAACAACAGATTGAAGGCGAGGGATCTAGTTGGAAAGTAATAAAAATTTGAATTTCGAAATTCTGAATATGTTACTAGATGCAAAAACACCTATTACGACCAAGAAACTGGCATGGGAGACAGGCAAGTCTTCAAGGACTATCAGAACACACATTAAAACGATATCGGAGGTACTTGAAAGTGAAGGGTTTTTGTTGGTCAAGAAGCCAAATGTAGGAATATATATCGAGGCAACTAACAAAGAAAGACAACAAATTAAGACCAAGTACAAGCAGTTGATGACCCAGAACGAAGACTATGATTCGGATTTTAGAAAAAATTATATACTTGAAATTCTCTTGATAAACAAATTCAGCTACACTATGCAAATGTTTGCGGACGAGCTCTATTGTAGCAAATCTACAATAGCCAACGACTTTGATGTGGTAGATGAATGGTTGAAATCTCGCGGTCTCAAATTGATAAGAAATAAAAGTAGAGGCTTTTGGATTGAGGGTGCAGAAATCGATTTTCGAAAGGTAATCGTTGATTTTTTATCAAAAAACTGCAATAGCCAGTATCAGAAAGATGATTTTGAAAATAATATTTCAGATTATCGACTAGGCATGGTAAATAGCATGAGGTTAAAGGAGTTTTTTCCGGAAATTGAGCTCGCTGAAGTTGAAAGGCTGGTAAAGCTAGCTGAGAAACAACTAGGTACTATCTTTACTGAGCAGGCGTTCATAAACTTGATAACTCATATTGCCATAATCATACGAAGGGTTAAGGAAAACCGTGAGATTACAATGACCAAGGATTTCAATGAAAAATTTAAAGGAAGTGATATATATCCAGTAGCAAAAAAGTTGGTAGAGGGACTCGAGTCTGCCTTTACTGTAATTATGCCAGAAGATGAGATCTGCTACATTTGTCTTCATTTGTTAGGTTCTAAAATATATGAAGAACTTACAGAAGATAATTGCAAGATGATTTTAGGAAGTCAAGAAGAGTTTCTCTTAAAGATTGCAGATGAGATTATAAATTTGACAGGCATAATATTAAATGTTGATCTTAATGTAGATGATTTTTTAAGAACATCTCTTGTATTGCATTTGAGACCTGTTATTGTTAGGCTTGAAAACGATTTAAGATTAGAAAATCCTATGCTAGAGACTATAAAAAGTGAATATGGTGAAATATTTTGCGCATCTTGGGTTTGCGGAACAATATTTGAAAAAGAATGTGGATTGCAAATTAATGAAGACGAAATTGCATATATTGCCATGCATATAGCGGCAGCAGTTGATCGTAAAAAATGCCATGTTAAAACAATAATTGTATGTTCAAGTGGAATAGGTACTGCACAATGGTTAAAAAGTAAGCTGGCAAATCAATTCGCCAATATGGAAATAACAAGAGTACTGTCTGTAGAAAAATTGACTAAAGAGCTGATAGATTCATGTGATTTAATAATTTCTACCATACCATTTAAAAAGCATTCGCCTAAAGTGGTAAAGATCAGCACTTTAGTAACGACGGAAGATGTAGCAAAAATCAATAGAGCCATCGGCGAAATCAAGTCTAAAAAACCCATTCAAGAAGAAACTAACACAAGATCATACAGCGATTTAGATTTGATAACAGAAAATTATTGTTTTATTGAAAAAGAACTTACAAAATATGAAGACGTTATAGAGAAATATGGCAATAGACTAATAGAAGATGCGTATGCAAAGGATGGTTTTGTTGAAAGTGTCCTAAATAGGGAAAACGCCTCGTCTACCTATTTAGGCAAAGGGATTGCGATACCCCATCCAACAATTGAATATGTAAGAAATTCAAAAATTGCAGTAATTAAGCTTGATAAGCCAATAATAAATAAATATGAAGTCATTGAAATGATTTTCTTGCTTTGCCTTAAGATTGAAGGATACGGAATAGCAACAAAAATATTTAGTGAATTTTATTCTATGCTAGGAAACGAGAAATATATGAATGACTTAAAACAGGTTGAGAGTACAGAACAGATGAATACTATGCTAAGGAGATTTAATTATGGAGAAAACATACAGTGAAGAATTGATAAATGATGAGCTGATATTTACCGCGCAAGATTTTAAAACCAAGGATGAGATAATTGAATTCATGAGTCAACGCATGCATATGTTAGGTAGACTTAATGATTATCAAACATATATACAATCGGTACATGATAGAGAGAAATGTTTTCCGACATGTATAGGATTTGGTATCGCTATTCCACATGGAAAATCTGAAGGAGTTAAAACACCCACAGTTGCATTTATGAATTTAAAGCAAGAGATTATGTGGAATGAAGAAGAGGAAGTAAACCTAATCTTTTTATTGGCCGTACCTGTTGAAGCCTCAAGTAATTATCACCTAAAAGTTTTAGCGGAGCTATCAAAAAAACTAATTGAAGAAGATTTTAGAGAAAGGCTGAAAAATCTTGGTGATAAAAAAGAAATATGTAATATGTTAACTTTTCATATTAATTAAAAAATAAGGAGGAAGAATGGAATGAATGAGTTAATGGAAATTTTAAAAGACACAAGAAAACACCTTATGACAGGCGTGTCGCACATGATACCAATTGTTGTAGCTGGAGGGGTATTGATAGCATTATCTGTAGCCATGTCGGGTTCGCCATCTGTTCCTGATGAAGGAACATTTCTAAAGGGTATCTTCGATATCGGGGCAGCAGGATTTGCATTAATGGTACCTTTTTTGGCAGCGTACATTGCGTACTCGATTGCCGACAGACCTGGGCTAGCGCCGGGAGCAATCGGCGGATTTCTATGTAATTCTATTGGCGCAGGCTTTTTAGGTGGGTTAATAGTAGGTATCATAGCTGGAATCATTGCACATCTTTTGAAGAAGATACAAGTTCCGACTACTTTAAAACCAGTCATGCCAATATTTGTTATACCTCTTGTTACCACTTTGTTAGTGGGGTCATTGGTAATGTGGGGGATAGGTGCCCCTATTGCTTCGATGATGGAAGGTTTGACTAATTGGCTGGTGGCATTAAATACTGGTAACAAAATTTTGTTAGGGGCAATAATAGGAGCAATGTGTGCTTTTGATATGGGTGGACCTGTAGGTAAAGTAGCGTATACATTTGGTGTAGGACTTCTTGGTTCTGGTGTTACAACAGTAATGGGAGCAGTTGGAGTAGGTGTGTGCATACCACCATTAGGAATGGCACTGGCAACGTTCTTAGCACCTAAAAAATACACTATGGGAGAGAGAGAAAATGGTAAAGCGGCACTAATAATGGGGACTATAGCTATTTCGGAAGGGGCGATTCCATTTGCTGCAATGGATCCGCTGCGAGTAATTCCTTCTATGATGATAGGTGGTTCAGTCGGATCAGCCCTAGCTATGATGTTTGGAGCTACTAATGCTGCACCTTGGGGTGGGTTGATCGTTTTACCTGTAATAGGTAATCCGATTGGATATTTGGTATCAGTAGTAGTTGGAGTAGTCATTACAGCATTTACAGTTAATGCACTCAAAACTGTTGTTGCAGAAGATGCAGATGAGGATTTAGAAATGGAAATGTTGAGCTAAAAAATTATTTAGAAATACGAAATACAACTTAATTGGAAGGAGAGATTATTTTGAGAATTGTTGCAGTTTGTGCTTGCCCTTCGGGAGTTGCACACACTTACCTAGCAGCAGCTTCACTAAAAGATGCGGCAAAAAAGCACGGAGTTGATATTAAAGTAGAGACTCAGGGATCTATTGGTGTCGAGAATGTCATAAAGCAAGAAGAAGTTGATTTGGCAGATTATGTTATTATTACAAACGATACAGGGCTTAAGAATATGGAGAGATTCAAAGGCAAGAAGATTTTGAGCGTAAAAGCTAGTGATGCTATAAAAAAAGCTGATTTGATAATGAAAAAAGTTAAGCAACAAGATGAGGCGATAGGTAGTTAATAAAATAATTTGACTTTGGCAACAGGCATTTAATAATGGTGCTTATTGAATAATGATTGTTGATTGTCGATTGTCGAGTAAAAATGACCCACTTTTCGTTTGAATCTGACCCGCCTGAGTTTTGATTAATGGCGGGTCAGATTTATTGTGCCCCCATGCTGGGCGCACAACAAAGCACGGATTTCGGGGTATTCCCTTTTCCGTGCTTTTGTATTTATTTACTCTATTTAAAAATACTTAATGAGATTTATTTTTATACATAAGTTTTTGTACCACTTCTTCAAGAAAAATAAAGAATATTGTTCTGGACTTTTCATATGGCAACAATTCATTCGGCTGATTGTATTTTGAAAGCCAAAATATGCGATCACATTGATCAAATAGGTTAGCGTTGTACTCTTCAAGCAGTATAGCAACTTTAGCACCTTTTAGCTTTGCAGTTTCATAGATGTTTTCGAAAGTATTAAAAGTTCCAGTAACTGTTAAAAGCAGTACTAAATCAGATTCATTAGCCATAGACGATATAGATATCTCATCTGAAACTGCTACTATGACCTTATTGGTGCATGTCCTTAATCGATACTCAAAATATTGTGCACATATAAGAGACGGACCATATCCAAAAATAACTATTTTATCATGATTTTCAATCAGAGCTATTAATTCATTTACTTTGTTTTCATCGAAGTCTTCAATAAATTTTTGAACCCGGTTTAACTCATCAGATTTATTGAAAGACGACATCTCTCTTCCATGCAAAAAATCCATATATTGCTTATAATTTACAAATCCTAACTTTTTCACGAACTTTGATATTTTAGATATTGAACACTCACATAATTTTGCTGCTTCAGTTATTTTTATGGTATCAAAGTTTTTGCTATGTTCTTTAAGCTTGTTGTGAATTTCCTGTTCCAAGGCATTTAACGCTTTAAAATCTATATGTATCATAACTCACATATAATCAAATCATCATTAGATGGTGATTTAATTAATTCCCTTTCTCCCAGGTTCTCTGGGTTTCTATTTCCATCTTTGATATATTTATAAAAGCACTGTGGATCACCTCTATCGTTTTATTACATTTATTTTATCACGGAGATGTCGTGATGTAAATATGTACGGAAAATTTTCCAATGATAAACGGAAAATAAACGGAAAATAATACACCAAAACAGCATTAACACAAAATAATAAGAAAATTTTCTGATTTATTATTGACATTTTCTATAGGCGTCTATATAATCAAGTTGTGATCACGAAAAATACCTAAAGAAGCGCCCTTAATTATTTATTGGTTATTAAGCTGATAATTATAAGAGAGTGACTTGAAGGAGGAATAAATGTTGAATTCAGAAAACCTAATTACTGCATTAAACAATATTTTATCACCAGAGCAAATTAATACAAAAGAGAGTGATCTTTATGAAGCTTCTGCAGATAGATATAAGAAGTATGCAAAAGCAAGAAAAGTTCTAGATGTTCCAAGTCCTGTTGCCATTGTGTATCCTTATAATAGCGATGAGGTAAGTACAATTCTTGAATTTTGTAATGAGAATCAAATAAATGTTATACCTAGAGGTGGAAATACTGCAACTGAAGGCGGACTGGAAAATTGGAAAGACATCACTGTTGTAATCGATACCCTTTACATGAACAAAATCATAAAAATTGATTCATATAACTCACAAGCTACAGTTCAAGCAGGAGTTTCACTTGAGGAGCTAGAGATAGAGTTAAGGAAAATAGGATATACAACAGGACATTCACCTCAGTCAAAACCTGTTGCAAAATATGGCGGTTTGGTTTCAACAAGGAGCATAGGTCAATTCTCTACACTATATGGGGGAATTGAAGATATGGTAGTTGGTCTTGAGTGCGTTTTTCCGGATGGACATATAGCAAAAATTAAAAATGTATCAAGGCGTGCTGGTGGCCCGGATATTAGGCACATTGTTATTGGAAATGAAGGCACTTTATGCTTTATAACCGAAGTGACGATAAAAATATTCCGTTATTATCCAGAAAATAATAAGTTTTATGGTTATCTCGTTAAAGACGTTGATACCGGAATCAAAGTCCTTAGAGAAGTCATGGTTAACGGATTTAGACCTTCAGTTGCTAGAACTTATTCTGAAGAAGATGCTGCTCAACATTTTTATCATTTTCACGAAAATAAATGTGTGCTTATTTTTATGGCAGAAGGGCCAAAAAAGATAGTCGAAGCAACTGGCGAAGCCATAGAAGAGGCAGCAGAAAAATATAATGAGGGCATAATAAAGCAGGTTGATAGCAGCCTGATAGAAGACTGGTTCAATCATTTAAACTGGACGCAAAAAGATATTGATGACGAGATAGAAGGGATGATCGAAAATAACAGCCATTCGGGATTCACGACAGAAATTTCAGCGGATTGGGAAACGATTCCTTTGATATACAACAATGTAATAGATAGAGTTAGAAATGAATTTCCAAGAGCTCACGATCTGACAATGCTTGGAGGGCACTCTTCACATAGTTATTTAAATGGCACAAATATGTATTTTGTATATAACTATGATATTCATTGTGCGCCAGAAGATGAGATGATAATTTATCACCATCCTATACAAAAGATTATTGTAGAAGAAACACTAAAAGCAGGAGGATCTATGTGCCATCATCACGGAATTGGTAAATACAGGAGTGAGTGGACAAAGGACGAACATGGAACAGCTTATTACATGCTTGAAAAGTTGAAAGAAGCATTTGATCCAAATGGGATAATGAATTATGGAACAATTTTTCCACAGGCAGAGGGAATAAACAAATACATAAGATAGTAATGCAAAACTATTTTTCATCGGTAAGTGCAACAGCTCATAAGCTGTTGCTGCCGATTTATCAAAAATATAAAAATTATATATAATGTAGGAGGGCTTATGAATAATAATAATTTTCGTCGATATTTCCAATTTTTCTTAATAGTATTGGCAGCAGGGGCAATCTATCCGGTTATATATTTAAGAACAAATTATCAAGTGACCATTTTAGAGGTTTTCAACTTAACCCAACCTCAACTTAATAACTTTTATTCAATGCTTGGGATTGCCTATGTAATCGGGTACATACCTAGTGGCTTGATCGCTGATAGATTTTCAGCAAAAAAGTTAATCGGGGTTTCGCTTCTAGGTACAGCACTTTGTGGATTTTGGTTTGCACAAGTACCGGGTTATACATCGGTTAATATAATATTCTTTTTATGGGGCATCTTTTCTGTATTTACTTTCTGGAGTGCTCATATGAAGATTGTAAAAATGCTTTCCAGATCTAATGAGGAAGGTAGATTCTTTGGGATATTAGATGGTGGACGTGGGATAGTTGAAGCAGTTATGGCTAGTGTTGGCCTTGCGATTTTTGCTTCCATATTGGGAACTAGCGATTTTATACAAGATAAACAGTCGGCTTTGGTAGCAGTAATCTATCTGTATTCAGTCATTGTTTTTGCTACTGGAGTTTTGATTCTGATATTTGTCGATGATGATAAAAAGTTGGCGTCAATGTCTGAAAATAATGGAGAATCTAGTGAGGATGAAAAGTTTCATCTTAGAGATGTTGGTAAGCTATTGAAGAACAAATATATTTACCTTATGGGTGGAATTATATTTATGGGCTACTCGGTTTTTTGGACGGTATATTATATAGGGGGCTTCTTGCAAACAAATATAGGAATCGATGCTGTAAGTGTCGGAACTATAACGGTAGTAATACTATGGATGCGTCCCGTTGGAGGTTTCATAGGTGGTTTTTTAGCTGATAGGATTGGTCGTACTAAAACTATAAGAATAGCCCTAATCGGGGCTGCATGTTTTTTAGCTATATCAGCATTGTTGCCAGTAAGTATGGCAGGATTATTCCAAATCATAGTAGTTGGTCTAGGAGTTTTCTTGTATATGATTCGTGGAACATATTGGTCTTTACTGGGTATGTCAAAAATTGAGGCAGCTATGATGGGGACGGCTATTGGAGTAATTTCATTTATAGGCTATTTACCGGATATTATATTACCTCAATTAAACAGCTTTCTTTGGGCAACATTTGGTGACCAAGGAGGATATAATGCATACTTTATTGTAAGTGCAGCATTGGGATTAATAGGTGTCGGAATCCTGTCAGTATATTCTCATCTAAACAGCAAGGAAAAAGCGATTGCAGAAAAATTAGAGACTGCAAAGGATATGTAATATGAAACTAATATGCATCATTAAATATGTGCCAAATGTTGACAATTTTAATTATGATTTCGAAAACAATACACTAATAAGAGACAATATTCGGCTAATGTTAAACGCTGATGATGCTTGTGCAGTAGCCTATGCGCTTAAAGTCAAAGAAAAATATCCTGAAGCAAGTATAGAAGTAGTAACAATGGCTCCAAGTTCAGTTGTGCCGCATTTAGAAGATCTCATTCGCTTAGGAGTTGATAAAGCAGTTATTTTAAGCGATAGAACATTTTCTGGAAGCGACACTTACGTTACTAGCAAGATATTGTCTAGATATTTATCTAAGCAAAAATTCGACTGCATTTTAACAGGTACAAATGCAGTCGATGGAGACACTTCACATGTTCCAGCTCAAATAGCTGAGTGGCTTGGTTTAGACCAAATATCAGGTGTAGTTGATATCAGTGATATAAATAAGAAATCTGCAACAATAGTAGTTGATAAAGAAGATGCTTCAATATGCTATGAAATTTCAATGCCTGGAATCATTAGCTTGACTAGAGAAAGCAAATACGAGCTTCCATATGTACAAAAGGGAGACATGAATAAAGAAGTGAAATCTCAAATATTAATGTTGAATGCCAATGATCTGAATTTCAAAAAAAAGGAAGTAGGTATAGAGGGTTCATTAACCCAGGTTGCAAATACTTACACCAAGCATTTCCACAAGAGAGATAAAAAATTGGTTAAAGCAAACGATGAAGGCGTCGAGACAGTTTTTAAATTTTTAAAAGAAAAAGGATTAATTAAATGAAAAGATGTTTGATTTATGTCGACAGTGAAAACATAAAAAACAGTATGGAGTTATTAGAAGTTGCTCGCCAAATATATAAATCTAAATCTTATGAATCCTATTGTGTTATTGTTAACAGCGCTCATGAACAAGCGATAGGCTTATTTGATAATGTCATAAAAGTAGATAACCAAAAAATAAGTTTATATGACTTTAAAACACTTACAGACATATTATTAGATATTCATAGGATATTTGATTTTGATTTAATATTAATTCCTGGAACTTGGGCTGGCAGGATGTTGGCACCGCGATTAGCAGTGAGGCTTCATACAGGTCTTACAGCTGATGTAACAGAAATACGTCAAAGCAAAGATGGATTGGAGCTGGTAAGACCTGCATTTAGCGGAAGACTTTTAGCTGGTATAAAAAATAAAGGCGAAGGTCCAATAATGCTGAGTGTACGACAAAATATATTTAAATATGAACCAATTAGTACTGCCGATACAAAATTAATCAAATTTGAATATGACAAGCCTATAAATGTAGGAATTAAGCAGATTTCAGTTTTCAATAAAGCGAACTCTTATGACATACGTGACAGTAAAATATTGATTTCGGGAGGAGCAGGCGTCGGCGGAGGGTTTAATCTACTACAAATACTAGCGGACGAACTTGGTGGCACAGTTAGTGCAAGTAGGCAAATCGTTGACAGAGGTATTGCAAATCGGCATATTCAAGTGGGGCAATCAGGAAAGACAGTTAGCCCTACGCTTTATATGGCACTTGGCATTTTTGGAGCAATACAGCATGTTGAAGGATTAAAGAACGTTGAAAACATAATTTCTGTAAATACAAATAGAAATGCTCCAATTTGCAGTATATCAGATATTGTGGTCGAAGGTGAAGCTATTGAATTTATTAATATGTTGATTGCAAGAATTAGAAAGTATAAATCTGAGGTTAATGAACCGTCAGAAAGCAGCAAATATAAATTATATTAAATATAAAATAATCGATGGAGGTTTTGATATGCAACTACTAGATTTTAATATGGATTTTTTCTCTTTAAAAGGTAAAAATGCAATAGTAACTGGAGGAAATGGTGGACTAGGACAAGCTTTTACAACAGCACTGGCAAAAGCGGGAGCAAATGTTTTGGTACCAAGTCTTGAAGATGACAACGGCGCAACAAAAAAGCTAGTAGAAGGTTGTGGAGTAGAATATAAATTCATGATCGCTGATATTACTGCTGAGGGAGAGTGCAAGAGAATAGTTGATGAGTGCGTCAATTCCTGGGGCAGTGTTGATATTCTAGTAAATTGTGCTGGAATCAGCATAAATGTACAAGATGTCACAAAGTATACTCGAAAAGAGTGGGACAAAATGGTATCTATTAACTTGACCGCTGCGTTTGAAATGATACATGAATCGTGTAAATATATGATTAAACAGGAAAGTGGTAAAATAATAAATATAGCATCGCTGTATTCATACTTAGGCGGTCAATGGTCACCTGCATATGCATCAACTAAGCATGGAATCGTCGGCCTTACAAAAGCTATGTGCGATGAACTGGCACAATGGAATATACAAGTAAACGCTATAGCTCCTGGGTATTACGCAACTCCGATGACAGAAATGACAAGAAAAGATGAAAAACGAAATGGGGAGATATTAGCACATATTCCTGCAAACCGTTGGGGATTTACGGCAGACTTGATGGGGGCGACAATATTTCTTTCCAGTCGTGCTTCAGATTATGTTAATGGCACTGTACTGACTGTAGATGGGGGCTATTTGGTCAGATAAAACTTATAGTTTGAAAGGGTGAGGATATGAATCAAAAATATATCATTGCAATTGATGGAGGCACACAGAGCACAAAAGTAGCTATCTTTGACACGAAAGGTACTGAAATTTGTTCTCACACAGTTAAGTTGAGACCTATGGAGCTGTATGGAGAAGGCTTTGCCGAACATCCAGATGATGATCTGTGGGATAGCTTGAAAGAAGCATGTACAAATACGATGAAAAAATTCAATGGAGATCACAAGTCTATAATTGGAGTAGGTCTAGGATCCATTAGATGTTGTAGGGCACTTGTAAAGGAGGATGGTAATCTAGCTTCTCCTGTACAGAGCTGGATGGATTTAAGATTATCAAGACCATACGAACATACAGATGATAGTGTTAGATACGTCACTACTACTACTGGATATTTAACCCATAGATTAACCGGAGAAACAAAAGATACTAGATCAAACTACGTAGGTCCTTGGCCGATTGACCCAGCAACTCTTGACTGGTATGAAGATAAAGATAAGTTTGAAGCATATACAACACCCAGAGAAATGCTTTTTGATTTAGTAGATCCATCAAGTGTTTTGGGGTATGTAACATCGGAGGCAGCTGCTGTTACCTGTATTCCAGCGGGGATACCGGTAGCATCAACATCAAACGATAAAGCAGTTGAGGCTCTGGGTGCAGGACTAGAGGATGATGGAACACTGTTGGTTTCATTAGGAACGTATATTACTTCAATGATGATGGGAAAAGAAGATAAGGCTGATACCATGAATTATTGGTGTAATCCGGGAGCTACCCCAAATGAGTATCTTTATGAAAGCAGTGGGATAAGAAGAGGGATGGCGACAGTTACATGGATTAAAGATTTGCTGGGAAGCGATATTGTCAAAGAAGCTGAATCAAGAGAAATCTCAACAGAGAATTATTTAAATATTTTAGCTTCTGAGATACCTGCAGGGAGTGACGGATTATATACAGTATTACATTGGTTAGCAAGGCCCACACAGCTTCATGAACGGGGAATGATTATTGGTTTTAACGGAAATCACAATGGTATACATATGTTTAGATCAGTATTAGAAGGAATCGCCATGACTATGAAAAATCATGCGCAGGCAATGTGCGATGAAGTAGGTATAGACTTAAAGAGAATGATAGTTAGCGGAGGTGGCTCAAATGGCGAGCTTTTCATGCAAATTTTCGCAGACGTATTTGGTGTGCCAGCAAAAAGAAATGTTGTTAATGGATCAGCTAGCCTTGGTGCTGCAATATGTGCAGCATTGGCATTAGATGTATACAAAAGCAGAGAAGAAGCGGTAAAAAATATGGTTGTAAAACGAGATGAATTTATGCCAAATAGTGAAAATGTTAAGCTTTATAAAGAAATAAACGAAAAAGTATATAGTAAAATTAATCTTTACACTGATGAATTGTTGAAAGAATCTCATGAAATATTAAGCAAAAGACAGTTGTAGATTTGCAATAAAAAAACTATATTGCAGGCGACAGACATTCTAGAATAATGGTCGCCTGTATGTAGTTTTTTTGAAAAAGTTGTAATGGAGGATAACTATGATTCAAAATAAAAAGCAAAAAGACGATAATCGAAAACTAAAGCCGATAGTATTTTTCCCAGCATTTTTACTTTTAATATTCACAATTGTACTTAATTTTGTTAATTATGATGCTTTCATAAGTATAACAACCAAAGCTAAGGATTTTATGGTGATTGACATGGGGTGGATGTACAATTTAATCGGCATCATGTGTCTTGTTATGATTATATTGGCATATTTATCACCGTTGGGAAATGTAAAATTAGGAGGTCCATCTGCAAAACCGATGCTTAAGAAATCGTCTTGGTTTGCAATAACAATCTGTACCACAATCGCAGCTGGAATACTCTTTTGGGGTACATCAGAACCAATTTGGCATTTAGCTTATCCTCCAGAATCTCTAGGCATAGAACCTATGTCTAATCAAGCAGCAAAGTTTGCAATGGAGACGATGTATCTGCATTGGACGTTTATACCCTATGCTATTTACGCAGTTCCAACTATCGTGTTTGCTTTTGCATATTATAATATGAAGCGTTCGTTCAGTGTAGGATCTCAAATATCACCCCTAGTATCTGAAAACAAGCAAAAAAAACTTAGCGTGATTATAGACGCAGTAGTATTGTTTACCGTGGCAGCTGGTATTTCATCTTCTTTAGGGACAGCTATACTTAATATGGGTGGTGGATTGAACGCAGTTTTTGGAGTAGAAAACGGAAAGACTTTGTGGATATTTTTAACGATAATCGCAACGCTAGTTTTCATGATATCTTCAGGAACAGGTTTGATGAGAGGAATTAAGTATTTGTCGGATGCCAATATGTATATCTACTATCTAATACTGAGCATATTGTTATTTATAGGTCCAACTGCCTATTATGCAGGGTTAGGAACAGAAGCATTTGGCGGGTTTTTAGACGGTATTTTTAGCAAAGCAATGTTCACGGGAACTTCATCAGGTGATACGTGGGCATCATCTTGGACGATGTTTTATTGGTCAAATTGGCTGGCATGGGCACCTGTAAGTGCTGTTTTTTTAGCTAGAATTTCATATGGATATAAGATTAAAGACGTCATTGTGATTAATTTCATAGCACCTAGTATTTTTAGCGTTTTATGGATGACGATAATTTCGGGTACAGCTCTTAATTTCCAGTTAACAGGTAGGGTAGATGTACTCGGCAAAATGAATGAACTTGGTTCAGAAGCAGCAGTATACGCAGTTCTGGGGGAATTACCTTTTTCAGGGATGTTGAGCATATTGTTCCTGGTTGCTATATTTATTTCCTTTATAACTGCAACAGATTCAACTACAAATGCTATGGCTAGCATATGCACAACCGGAATAAAAGGTGGTGAAGAAGAGGCGCCTTTATTCATAAAAATAATTTGGGGAAGTACAGTCGGGCTAGTAGCATTAGTATTCATATCGACACTGGGAATTGATGGAATCAGAATGATGTCATACTTAGGTGGTTTCCCCGCACTTTTCTTGGGAATATTTACGATTTTATCGCTATTTGTTATTATTCAAAATCCATGTAAATTTGATAAATATGCAAAAGTAGATATAGACAAGGAGAAGTATAATGAATAATCGACCTTTGATTCTGATAACGAATGATGATGGAGTTCATTCTCCTGGGTTGCTAGCTCTTATTGAAGCAGCATACGGTCTTGGAGATTTGCTCGTAATTGCACCAGAAAATCAGCAAACAAATATGGGCAGAGGCGCATTGGCTGGGGAAAATGTAGGAAGAATCAGAATTAAAAAAATAAACACCCAAATAGGGCAAATCGAGTCTTACGCAATACTAGGATCACCGGCACAAGCTGTAGCTCATGGAATATTGGAGTTGAGCGAGAGAACACCTGATATTTGTTTAAGTGGAATCAATTATGGAGAAAATTTAGGGTTGGCTTACACTTGTAGCGGTACGCTAGGTGCTGCTTTTGAAGCAGATAGCTTTGGCATCAGGTCAATAGCTTTTTCCAGAGCAATTCCTTTTGAAAAACAAAGATCTAATCAATTTCATAAAATGGACTGGGAAATAGTTAAATCTCTTGCACGAAAAATCATATTTGATGCTATTAATGAAGGAATTATTTATGGAGCAAGAATACTAAACGTAAATTTTCCTGAGTTTACGGAACAGGAAACAGAGATGCGGATAACAAAACAAGCAAATATGAACTGTGGAAAATATGTAAACCCAGGTAATCGAGACTTAAATAATGCATTGATGTTGCAGTGGATAAAAAATTCAGAAATATCAAAGGCGCCTGAAGATACTGACATATATGCTATTCATTTTGACAATGTGATCTCATTGACACCATTAACGCCTATTATGTCTATACCTATTTAAAGGTTAAAAGGGAATTAAAAGGGGACACTTCACAACTATCCGTCAAAAATGAAAAAACGGGTGCTTATAAGCACCCGTTTTTTCTAGTTTTATGATTAACTAATTAAGTTCAATGTTTATAAGGAGTGAAAAAACGCAAACAATCACAATAAAACTAATCCACCGGTATGGAGGACTTCAGGAGTTTGGTTTTAATTGTCCCTATATAATGGACCCAAAGAATTGACACAAGATCTTGCTAGTTAAGTTATAATGGAAATATGAGCAAAAGAAGACGATTCATACCCGAAGAAAAAGCCAAGATTGTACTGGAACTGCTTTCTGGCGAGCATACCATAGCAGAATTGACTGCCAAATACGATGTGAATGCAAACCAGCTTGAAAAATGGGGAAAAGAATTCATAAACAATGCAGACGTAGCCTTTGGAAAAGAAAACAGCAAAGAAACCTAAACGATAAAAGAAAACGAAGAAGCATTACTTAACCAGAGCATTTAAAAGAGCGAAACCCGAAACAATAAATAGCGATCAAGGATCGCAATTTATTAGCAATGAGTATATATCACTATTAAAAGATCATTTCATTAAAATCAGTATGGATTCAGTCGGTAAAGCTACCGATAAGCTTGGATTTAGAGATTCTTCAGGTCCATAAAACAGGA
Source organism: Alkalibacter saccharofermentans DSM 14828 (assembly GCF_900128885.1). Lineage (NCBI taxonomy): Bacteria > Bacillati > Bacillota > Clostridia > Eubacteriales > Eubacteriaceae > Alkalibacter > Alkalibacter saccharofermentans. The sequence goes on along the minus strand of NZ_FQTU01000004.1, from coordinate 71,658 downwards.
GAAACTCTATATTTACGAATATGAGATAGTTAATGAACTAAAAGTTCTAGTTTCAGATTATATACGCTTCTACAATTATGATAGGATTCACCAAGCTCTAGGGCACTTGACGCCATATGAGTTTGCTTGACCGCTTAAGCATGTCTAAAAATATAATAGAAAGGACTAAATTAACCGCAAATTTTTTTGTCTTGACAGAGGGGTTGATTGTAAATTAATTACATATAGCGATAAAGAGTTAAATATTATGATGGGATATGCCTGTATTGGAAAAAGCATTCTAAATTTATTTAAAAGGAGGCCGGAGAATGGGAAAAAAACTCAGTGATTTAGTTAATCAAAAATTATCTCGGCTCTTTATAGGCTTTTCTAAGCTATTTCTGGGGGCATCACGTAATAAACCTAATCAAGAAGAAAAAAAAGACTTAGGATACTATAAAAATGAAGCATTTCATAAACTTGCAATACTTTTTATTACCATTGGTCTATTTCCGATATGTTATGGAGCTTATATGTTTTTTAGGAAAAATAATATCATAGCTGGAGTCTTAGAATTACTGTCATATCTCGTTGTTTTGATATTACTATTAAGCAGTCGAATTAACATAATGAAAAAGAGATGTGTTTTCGTTCTATCCATTTTCTTATTAGGTTTAATGCTGTTATTTATCGCCGGACCAATGGGGGCAGGACTAGTTGTAATATTTTCAACATTTGGACTAGCTGCTTTCTTGCTGAATAAAAGACAAAGCATAATTTTTATTTATATTAGCTTATTAGCATTTATAGTTATTTCTGTGTTTCTTTATATAGGGCTTCTAGATAACTTGGCAATATATCAATACAGGGATTCATGGTACATAGTTGCTATTTCAACTCAATGCATGGGCACCTTATTTGTATTGATCATTAATAATCTTTTTAACAACATTGAAAACCTAATAGAAGAGATTGAAAAGAGTGTAAAAACAACTGCCGAAAGTGAACGCAGCAAATCCGTTCTTATATCAAATCTTCCGGGTATGGCATACAGGTGTAATTATACCAGAGATTGGACTATGCAATTTGTTTCTGACGGTTGCATAAAGTTGACTGGTTATCCCCCTGAAAGCCTTATTGAAAATAGGGACATATCTTTTAATTCATTGATGACTCCTGAATGTCGGGGACCCTTGTGGAGAGAGTGGGAGCGTATTCTTGCCAAGAGACTGCCATTTGAATATGAATATGAGATCACGACAGCTAGCGGAGAACGAAAATGGGTCTTGGAGTTGGGCGAGGGGGTATATGACATACATGGTGAAGTCGAGGCTCTGGAAGGAATCATTCTAGACATTTCAGATCGAAAAAAGTCTCAAGAAGAAACAAAACGTTTGCTTGAGCGCACCCATTCAATGATTAATAATCATGATGCTGTGATGCTTCTTGTTGAGCCGGAAACTGGAGAAATAATAGAAGCGAATCCCTCTGCCAGCAGTTTTTATGGGTATTCCAAAGAGGAACTCTTGAAGATGACAGTGCGGGATATAAACGCAATGGATCAGGAAAAAGCCGCGGAGATGCGTCTGAAAGCATTAAATGGAGGGCAGAAATATTCTGCTGTTCCACATCACTTAAAAAGCGGAGAGATTAAAACGGTGGATGCGTACATCAGCCCCATAGACTACGATGATCAAAGAGTTTTGTTCGCAATCATATTCGATGTGACAGAGAGAGAAATAATTGCAAAAAAGAACGAATTTTTAGCAAACCATGATTATCTTACTGGACTATATAACAGAAGATTTTTTGATGAGGAGTTTGAGCGGAGAGTTATACGAGGAGATGTGCCTATTGCTTTGTTGTTAGGTAATATAGATGGATTTAAAAACTTTAATGACGCATTCGGACGTTCCAAAGGTGACGAAGTTTTAAAAGAGATGGCAAATAGATTAGCAGCACTTATCTTTGATGGTGGCGTACTTGCTCGTGTTGGTGGTGACGAATTTGCCATATTAGTGTCGGGCAAAAACGAAGATGAAATCAGGAGGTGTTTAGACACACTGACTAGAGAATTTGATAAAGATCTTGGGGATTCAAGGAAAGATGAGCTTCTTACTATTTCATGGGGTTATGGAATCCAAATGAACGAGGATGATACATTGGATGACCTTCATAGACAAGCTGAAGCATTTATGAACAACAGAAAGTTCTATAATACAAACAGTCTCAGAAGCAAAACTGTCAACGTGATTATGGAAACTCTATTTATGAAAAGCGAAAGAGAGAAAAAACACTCTGAGCGTGTCGGAAAACTTTGTGAGACAATCGCCCGGAAAATGAGTTTGAGTAAACCGGAAGTGGATAAAATTAGAGTTGCAGGACTTTTACATGACATCGGTAAAATCGGTATTGAAGAATCTATTCTTAACAAAGTGGGCAAGCTTGACGCAAAAGAATGGGAAATGATGAAGTTTCATCCGGCAAAAGGTGCTTCAATTCTTGCAAAAACAATCGAATATAATGATATAGCGGAAATAGTGCTATCACATCACGAACGGTATGATGGGAAAGGTTATCCGAATGGATTAACAGGCACAGAAATACCTATAATGGCGCGAATAGTTGCTATCAGCGATGCATATGACGCAATGACAGAACTAAGAACCTATCGTACACCATTTAGTAAAGAAGAAGCCATCGCAGAGTTGAAAAGGTGTTCAGGTACTCAGTTTGATCCTGAAATTGTACTAGTTTTCATAAATGTGGTTATGGGAATGGAGAAAACAGATTGATAGACTTGGAAACGGAAAAGTTTTTTATAACATTTATTGGGGACAAGTACTTGGATAAATACTATCTACACTAAGAAGCATTGACTGGGTTATAGAGGAAATGTTAGCGATTCAAACTAATTTAAGACAGACTTCTTGCTACATCAGTACATAGTACAACTATTTCTTACGAGCATTTTTAAATTTTATATAAAGCCACTATAATATTATCGGGAAACGACAAAGTTAAATGTTGCGAGGAGGCCCAAACATGTTAACAAAAAAAAGAATCAGCATCATATCATTATTGATAATTGTACTTCCTGCATTTATCTATTTATATTTGAATAATTTTAGAACTGAGCTAATAATTAATGGAGATTTACACTTTTATTATGTGATTTTCAGTTCAGCGATAGCAATTTTAGTTGGATTAGCATCATATCTCGAGTATAAAAAAAATAAGGTCGAAAAAATATTTTACATTTCTATTGGATTTATTGGAGTAGGCGTGTTTTACACATTTCATGCCTTAGTTACACCTAATATGACTTTCGGGCAATTTTTTGAATTTCCTGATATGATTAGTAATATCAGTGCTTTTGTTTTGTTTGGAGACTTGAGTAGGTTCTGGTTGGCATTGATGATGTTTGTCCCAGATAATATGTTTGAACAAAGATATCAAATCAAAAAATATTTCAATGGTTATGTTTTGTTAATATTGTTTATTATTTTGTCTGGGTCAGTATATTTTGGTTTATTAACTCCAGAAATATTTCCTGTTTTCAAAAACGATGACCTAACAGATACTAATTTAGCTATTATTACAAAGGTTGCAACACTACTGTTTTTGGGTATAAATTCCTTAAAATACTATTATTCATATAAAGCAAAACAAAATATTACCATTCTTTCATTCATCATTGGTTTGTGTCTTATTATGGAAACAGTAATTATATTTATGATTTCCAAGCCTTGGAGTTCAAACTGGTGGTTAGCACATAACTTGTTTTTGATGAGTTACATAGTAATAGGATTAGGAGTTTTGTATAGTTATTTTGATAAACAAAAGTACGAATACTTTGATGTTCTTGGCCAGATAAACAGATACACTAAATTGCTGGAAGAAAAAAACATTAAATTAAATCAACTAGCTAACTATGACGCCCTAACAGGACTATCAAATAGAAGCCACTTTATAACTACAACTGAAGAATATATAAAAAAAGCAAGTATTGAAAATACTACTTTTGCACTTATGTTTATAGATCTAGATCATTTCAAAACAATAAACGATAAATATGGACATCAAGTTGGAGATGAATTATTAAAGATTATTTCTAAAAAGATTATTAGTATTATAAAATCGAACGATATGGCAGCAAGAATTGGTGGAGATGAGTTCTTGTTGCTGCTAAAAAATGTAAGCCGAATTGAAATTGACGCAATTTCTAAACGCATCCTTGAACGATTAACAGAACCGATGGTAATAGATGGAAATACTTGCAGAGTAGGTGCAAGTATTGGAATAAGCATTTTTCCGGATAATGGTAATACAATTGATGAACTTATTTCAAAAAGCGATGAAGCAATGTATAGAGTAAAAAAAGAAGGTAGAAATAATTATATGATTCTTTCACAGCAGAAAAAAAACCCAAATCCTGGACACCAGATTTAATCTAGTGGTAATAACAGTGATATGATACTGCTACCTCTGAATGCTTAATGTGAAGAATATGAGGAACGTACAGCTCAAATAAAAAATACTTATGTACAATATTTGAACAAAAGACGAGAGGGGCTATAAAATGGTTTTTGATATTAACGAATTTTTAGAAGCTATTTCAAACGTACTGGATGTAATAGAAACAGATATTTTTGGTGTACCAACAAACCATTCAAAAAGATTGGCTTGCATAACAAACCGACTCGCGCGTGTCATGAATTTTTCAATGGAAATGCAATACGACCTGGCTGCACTTTCAATACTTCATGATAATGGTGCCAGCCTTAAAATTCTGCATGATAGTTTATTGGGGAATGCGAAAGCCAAACAGAATATAATAGAAAGCAGTAAAGAGCACTGCAGGATAGGAGAGAATAATATAAGTAGCTTTCCATTTTTAACATCACCTAAAAATGTTATCCTCTATCATCACGAAAAATTTGATGGCTCTGGTTTTTTTGGCCTTAAGGGGCATGAAATACCGCTGATGTCCCAATTAATAAATTTAGCGGACACTTTAGATCTTGAATTTGATCTTGGAAACGTTTATAAAAATGGTGGACATCACGAAGAAATAATAGTATTTATTAAAGATCATGCTGGAACCCATTTCGCTCCGGATTTGTCTGAGAACGCTTTAAAGGTTATTAGCGAAAACGAATTATGGGCGAGTCTCTCTGATGAAAAGATAGATGAAACTCTTAAACTTGCGATTCCAGCACATAAAAGAGAGATGAGCTATAAAGAAATTCACGATATAACAAAAATATTTTCTCATATAATAGATGCCAAATCAAAATTCACAATGATGCATTCATCAGAATTGACAAAACTGATGAGTCGGATGGCGAAATTTTATAATATCAAAGGAGATGAATTTTGGAAATTAATAATAGCTTCAGACTTGCATGATCTAGGAAAACTTGGAATCAGCAATTCTATTTTGGATAAGCCAGGGCCTCTTACTGATGAAGAGTTTAGTAAAATCAAAGAACATCCGGTAACAGCAAAACAAAATCTGGAGGAAGTACAGGGATTTGGTGAAATTTCGGAGTGGGCATATAATCATCACGAGAAACTTAATGGAACGGGGTACCCCAGAGGCTTAGGTGCTGATGAACTTGATTTTAATTCCCGACTATTGGCTTGCCTAGACATCTACCAGGCACTTGGAGAAATACGTCCATATAGAGAAGCTATGACACATGATGAATCAATAAAAATTATGAGGCGCATGGTGGATGAAGGTCTAATCGATCCTGAAATTACAGAGGATATCGCGAAGCAATTGCAACCTACTAATTGAGATCTTTTTTATATATAAATTAGGGAAAATTATAATGGAATAGAGGTTGTGTTCGATGCTTCTAATTAAACCAAGGACGGCTACTGTTTATGGTAATCTAGAACTGCATAAATGGCAGTCAAAAATACAAAATGAATTGCCAGTGCAAACCTAACAATATACCCTATTGAGTGACTAGGCTTATAGGGGAGGAAAGGAAGTTTTTCGTAGAGATTCTTGCTGTTTTAATCATATCGTTTAGAGCATTGACATTATTCCGATATCGGTATAATATTGTGGTGGGGTGATATTTCGTGAAATATATGAGTTCTAAAGAAGTAAGTGAAAAATGGGGAATAAGTGACCGCCGAATCCGAGTGTTATGTAGTGAGGGACGTATCGAAGGTGCTATGAAAACTGGTCGAAATTGGTCTATCCCTGCTGATGCTGTCAAACCTGCAGACGCAAGGGAAATAAGCAAGAAAAACTACATTGGATTGGATTTTGACTTCAGTTATATAGATTTACTTAAGGAATCTATCGACGAGAATAGACCTTTTACCAAAGGACTAGGCAATTCGCTAAAAGAGAAACTTATTGTTGAATGGACTTATAACAGTAATGCCATAGAGGGGAATACTCTGACATTGTCAGAGACCAAAGTTGTTCTTGAAGGAATTACCGTTGGTGGGAAAAGCATGAGGGAACATCTTGAAGCAATTAACCATCGTGAAGCTATCCTTTTTGTAGAAGACTTAATTGCCAATAAGGAACCGCTTTCTGAATGGAATATCAAGAATATCCATGCATTGATAATAAAAGAAATAGACAATACAAATGCTGGTAAATATCGCACTGAAAATGTTGTAATCAGCGGAGCAAGACATATGCCGCCGAAGCATTATGAAGTTGGAGATTTGATGCAAAAGCTTATTGCGGAATATCAGAAGGAATGGAAAGAATTTCATCCTATTGTTAGAGCAACACTGATTCATGGAGAGTTTGTAAAAATTCATCCATTTATAGACGGGAATGGAAGGACCTCCAGGTTGCTTCTCAATTTCGAATTGATGAAAAATGGATACCCTCCTATCATAATAAAGAATGAGGATCGCGCCAGATACTATGATGTTCTAGATATGGCACATACCACCATGAATTATGAGCCTTTCATAAAACTGGTATCAGAACTGGTTATAGAGTCAGAAATACTATGGTTATCTTTGTTAGATTAAAGTAAAAGTATAATTGGATTGTCAACATTTATCTAAATAGTTTTCTTAAGGTTAGACAACGGGCATCTAACAAAGTAAATATATGATGACCTATTGTTTATCTAACACATTTTGGTATGCTATGGCTAAATAGGCTACCAGAACTTCAATTTTTGAGGTTATTTTTTAATGGTTATTTCGAAAGCTGCGGGTGAAAAAATTGCAACTACAAGAAATAGCTTTTTCAATCAGATAGATCACATTGATCTGAAAATCCAGCAGGTGGAACTCCCAATGACTTCAATAGTCTTGCCCAATAATTTACTTGTGCAGCTGTACTGGCCAAAATAACAATTTCCCGCTCTGTAAATTCTGATCTTAGTTTTTCAAAAAAAGATAGAGGCACATCAACCGGAGTCTTCGATATTCTAATAGTGTACTCCAGTGCAAGTTTTTCTTTTAGTGAAAAGGTTTCAATTAAATCTAAATTAACCTGATTGACCAAGTTTGACATTTCCTCATCAGAAATCCCGTTTTTTTCATACTCAAAGGAATTCATGTCAAGACAAAATGGGCATGCTATTGAAATCGAGGATTGGATTCTGATAAGCTTTAGAATTCGTTTGTTTAAGTCATTATTGCCATGTGCTACCATAGCTTCAAGAACACCGGAACTAAAAGCAGCCTTAGGATACCACGCCAGAAGTTTGGGTGCCAATAAATCTTTTTTTGTGATTTTTTTTGAAATGGCTATGCCAAGCTTAATAAAAAACGGAATTTTAGCTGGCGGTTTAATAAAGGCAGTATTGCCCATAGCGATTCCCCCTTAGATTGACGTTGTACCTTATAATGTTTATGTTACACCAAAATGTTGGATAAAGCCATAAGATATAAAAAATCAGTTTTAGTGCTAAATTACAGAGAGTCTATTTAAGTTTTAGCACTTTTATTTTTACTTAACTATTGATAATTAAGCATATAATAGATAAGATATTATAGCGCAATAGTTCATTATACGTTATAAATTGTTAACTAATTGGAAAGGTGATCAAATGAGCATATTAACGGTAAAAAACCTGAACCACGGTTATGGTGGCAGGGAGATTTTAAAAGATGTTTCCTTCAGGCTTCTTAAAGGTGAACACGTTGGCTTGGTAGGAGCAAATGGTGAAGGTAAATCTTCTTTTATGAACATAATAACAGGTAAGCTTGAGCCTGATGAAGGTCAGATTGAGTGGGCAAAGAGAGTTAGAGTAGGATACTTGGACCAGCATGCGGTGCTAGAAAAGGGTATGAGCATCATAGATGCCCTAAGAGGTGCATTTAAGTATCTGTTTGATATGGAACAGGAAATGCAGGATTTATATATGAAGATGGGTGGGGTATCTGAGGATGAATTAGCTTCTATTATGGAAGATGTCGGAACCATTCAGGATATATTAGACCATAATGACTTTTATTTTATTGACTCAAAGGTAGGAGAAACAGCCAGAGGACTGGGTCTTGATGAAATAGGATTAGAAAAGGATGTAGATGACTTAAGTGGTGGTCAGAGAACAAAAGTCCTTTTAGCGAAGCTGCTTTTAGAAAAGCCGGATATACTTATGCTGGACGAACCAACCAACTATTTAGATGAGCAACATATAGTATGGCTTAAGAGATATCTTCAGGAATATGAAAATGCTTTTTTGCTTATATCCCATGATATTCCATTCTTAAACAGTGTGGTAAACCTTATATATCATGTAGAGGATAAAGAGGTAACCCGTTATGTAGGAGATTATAACGATTTTGAAAGGGTTTATGAGGCTAAAAAAACTCAACTTGAAGCAGCGCATAAGAGACAACAACAGGAGATTGCAGAGCTTGAAGATTTTGTCGCTAGAAATAAAGCTAGGGTTGCAACAAGAAATATGGCTATGTCGAGACAGAAGAAGTTGGATAAGATGGATATTATAGAGTTGGCAAGGGAGAAACCAAAGCCGGAGTTTAATTTCAAAGATGGAAGAACTGCCGGTAAGCTAATATTTGAATCCAAGGATCTAGTCATTGGATATGACGCGCCCTTATCCAGGCCAATAAATCTTAAGATGGAAAGGGGTCAAAGAATTGCCATAACAGGAGCCAACGGAATTGGCAAGACTACTTTTTTGAAATCTATATTAGGGCAAATAAAACCTTTTGAAGGTGAAGTCGAATTGGGAGACACTCTGGAAATTGGATACTTTGAACAGGAGGTTAAAAAAAAGAATAAAAGATCTTGCATAGAGGAGATATGGCAGGAGTTTCCAAGCTGGACACAGTTTGAAGTAAGGTCAGCATTGGCTAAATGCGGGCTTACTACTGATCATATTGAATCTAAAGTAATGGTACTAAGTGGTGGGGAGCAAGCCAAGGTAAGACTTTGTAAGATTTTAAATAGAGAGTCTAATATATTGCTTCTGGATGAGCCTACAAACCACCTGGATTCAGATGCAAAAGAAGAATTAAAAAGAGCTTTAAAAAAATACAAGGGCGGGGTACTGCTGATATCCCACGAACCGGAATTCTATCAAGATGTAGCCACTGAAATTTGGAATCTAGAGCAGTACTCAACAAAGCTTTAAATAAGAATCATATCTAAAATATAAAAAGAGGCATAAATGCCTCTTAAGTTTAATATATTGAATTAATCATCTGCCACTAACATGAGCTGCGATAGCACCAGGAGGTAAACTAGATACTGCTTGACCAAATTCAGCACCAGTGAGACCATGAGCGGCGGGCATTCCAGCTGCAAAAACTGAAGATGAAACTGACACTAATAGCATAACAATAACAGTAAGTATTAAAATTTTTCTTTTCATATCTTAGTCTCCCTTTTTAAAAACAAAAACGTTCATTAAAAAATTACGGACAAGTATTACTATACATCGGGTTCGCCTCCTGAAAATAATTGTTCTAGTAACAATATACCCGATAACATTCTGCACAAGATGGGACATTTCTAAAGTAATAGACAGTAGTGCCAAAATCAAGCCATGGAGATAGATTTGCGTTAAATATCATGTGTTGGGGAGTAATAAAACTTAATAAATCGATATTTTCAATGAATAATGGGTACTTTTAAAATATAAGAGGGGCTTCTATTCGAGCATATATACATTGAAGCTTAAAATGAATGAAAAGAAGTATTATTGGCGCAACTGTGATAAGCCCATTACGTAGATATACTTGGAGGTTGGAAGAGGATGAAAAAAAGCGCATATGTTCTGGCGGCAATTATATTTCTATTATTTTCGGCCTGTTCGCCTGTTGATGATCCTGTTTCACCTGAACAGCCATCTCAACCGGGAGCTCCAGTTGAAACATAGGATCCTAAGCCAGCGGTGGCAGAGAATGGTTATACCGTGGTAGACGCATTCCCTGACCTTACATTCACCCGTCCTGTTGACATTCAAAATGCTGGTGACAATAGCGGTCGTCTCTTTATAGTGGAACAGGCAGGCCGGATTTATGTACTGTCTGGCGAAGACGCCACAGATATGGAAATTTTCTTGGATATCACCTCAATAGTTAACGACAACGGCAATGAACAGGGTCTCCTCGGGCTTGCTTTTCATCCGGAGCATGAGCAAAATGGCTACTTTTTTGTCAATTACACGGACCGATCCGGGACAGTGATTTCCCGTTTTAGAGTTGGTAGCGATTCTAATCAGGCTGACCCCGCCAGTCAGCTGGAAATACTGACCTTCAACCAACCCTATTCAAATCACAATGGGGGGCAGATCGCTTTTGGCCCCGATGGTTATCTCTACATCGCCACCGGTGACGGAGGAGGCAGCGGCGATCCACAGGGGCACAGTCAGAACCGCCGCACCCTTCATGGAAATATATTGCGTATAGATATTGACAGCCGCGAACCTGGTTTAAACTATGCAATTCCATCGGACAATCCCTTTGTAGGAAACAGGGAAGGCTACCGTGAAGAAATCTATGCTTATGGCTTGCGCAACCCCTGGCGCTTTAGCTTTGACCCTCTCAGCGGCAATCTTTGGGCTGCTGACGTGGGGCAAAACGCCATAGAAGAAATCAACCTGATTGAGAAAGGTAAAAACTATGGGTGGAATATCATGGAAGGGACAAGGGAATTTGCTCCGGACCCGGATATTGACACCGATAGCTTAGAGCTGCCAGTTTTTGAGTATTCTCATCCGCTGGGTCGTTCCATAACCGGTGGTCATGTCTACCGGGAGCAAAGGCATCCGGAACTTTACGGTGCTTATATATACGGCGATTTTGTTACCGGACTCATATGGGCTCTTTGGCATGAAGAGGAGAAGGAGCCGGTAAATATATCTCTCTCAGAAACAAATCTGCTGATTTCTACTTTTGGATTATCGGAAAAAAATGAAATCTACCTGGCTGCCTTCGATGGCAACATATACCGCCTTGTCCAGCAGAAGGACTGATTATGTATCTATGATCGGGGTGGCAGTTGACAAATCTTTATTGATGAGTAATTAGAAAATCGATGCCATGCTTTCCAGCTTGGAAGCGGTATTTTATGTTATCTTAGCAAACGTGCCTAACTTAGTGCAACCTATCCAAAAGAAAAGGTCATCATTTGAGGGGAAGGATTCCTTAAACGGTGACCTTAGATTTTTTTCAAATATGAATACATATATTTATATTGACCATATGAGTTTTAAAGTTTATGATAACCATGAAGTGTTGAAAATAGAAATTAAGCCTGAAAAGTTGATTTCCTTTCATATTACATATTCCACGAAAGTCGTTGGCGTGGCTTGTTATTTGCCAAGAAATTTCACATTATTCAATTATTAAAATCGCAACATATGCGAAGCCGATATATGAACGAGTAGATTTGATAGTTGTAAAGATCTTGATGTTCGGAATATTTAATCTATAAAAATCAATCAAGAATAAGGATGGAGGAATGAAGATGGACTATACTACGCTGCCGATTGAAGCATTTCAATCGGCGTTGCTTCAAATTGACAGAATAAAGGCAGAAGAAATCGTTGAAAAATGCTATTTAGAGAATAAAAGCTTTGAATCACTGGAGCATCTTACCATGGGCGCTTTGGAATACGTCGGATCTGGTTGGGAAGAAGGCGAGTTTTCCTTATCTCAAGTATACATGAGTGGAGTGATCTGCGAAGAATTGATTGAAAAGTATATGCCTAAGTATGGTATTAAAACAAAAAAAGAACATCGAATAGGCATTGGGGTTTTGCAAGATCATCATGCTTTAGGTAAACGGATTGTTTATTCAGTTCTTCGAGCTGGTGGCTATGATCTCATTGATTTTGGACAAGGTCTAAGCGTTGAGGAGATTGTTGGAAAAACCATCGACAAGCAAATAGATTTTCTTTTAATATCAACATTAATGCTACCTTCCGCTTTGCAGGTGAAGACAGTAGTTGAAAAGCTTCGTGAAAAAAAATCCACTGTTAAAATCATTGTGGGTGGGGCTCCGTTTAGATTGGACAATAGTTTATGGAAAAAAGTGAACGCTGATGCCGATGGGAAGAATGGAACAAAAGTATCAAAAACTATAGAGATATTGGCACGAGGAGGGAAATGCTGATGAATTCAATGGAACGCGTTATGACGGCTATCGGTCATAAAGAGCCGGACAGGGTGCCTCTTTTTCACATGCTGTCCTGTTATGGAGCAAAAGAGTTGGGAGTATCAATAAAAGAGTATTTTTCCAAACCCGAACTGGTAGCAGAAGCTCAATTGAAGATGAGAGATAAATACAGCAATGACTGCTTTTATACATTTTTTTATGCACCGATTGAAATAGAGGCTTTCGGTGGCGAAGTCGTATTCGTAGAAGATGGGCCTCCCAATTCAGGGGAGCCGTTTATTAAATCTATAGAGCATATCAAAAACATAGAAACGCCTCAAATCAATGAGTCGCGACAATTAAAGAGAGTATTACAAGCGACAGAATCCCTCAAAAAGTCTGTCGGGGATGAAGTTCCTATCATCGGGGTGGTAATGTCTCCATTTTCATTGCCTGTTATGCAGATGGGTTTCGAAAAATATTTGGAACTGCTATACTTTAGAAAAGATGAGTTTAACCAATTGATGAGGATTAATGAAGAATTTTGTGTAGCCTGGGCAAATGCGCAAATTGAGGCGGGAGCGACGGCTATCTGTTATTTTGATCCTCTGGCTTCTCCTGCCATGATTGAAAGAAAAAAATATCTCGAAACAGGTCATAAGGTTGCGGGTAGGACCTTAAGCCGAATCCAAGGAGCGACTGCTACACACATTGCCTCTGGAATCGGTTTGCATGTGGTCGATGATATAGTCGAAACAGGGTCCGCCGTTCTCGGTATTAGCGCTCAGGATGATATTCAAGAGTTAAAAGAAAAGGCCGATAAAAAAATATGCCTGCTTGGAAATTTAAACGGTATAGACATGGTAAACTGGGATAGAATAAAAACCAGAGAAGAAGTAAAGCGATTAATTCAAAAAGCTGCGCCGGGGGGAGGGTTTATACTGTCTGATAACCATGGTGAAATCCCGTGGCAGGTGTCAGAAGACGTGCTGCTGGAAATTGCAGAGACGGTCAAGGAATATGGCACATACCCGATTCAGACAGTTTAGGATATGGAAAAATTACAAATATTCATATGTGAAAACTTTTATAATGACTATCAAAAAGTCTTGCAGCTTGAGGGATTTGAAGATGTTGAAATTCATATCTTTCCGTCTTTGTGCGACCAAAAAGGACGTAAAAGGGAAGTGAAGGATATGATTGAAAAATCGCATAAAAACACGAGTATTGTAATTTGCAGTATGTCCTGTGATGTATTGAATCTTCTCCCCGAAGGTGATTCAATTCGAACCATCACGGGCAATTATTGCTTCAGCCATTTAACCTGCGATGAGTTTTTGGATTATTTGATTTCTCAAGGAAGTTATATTATAAGCTCAGGGTGGTTGAAAAAGTGGAAATCTCATATTAATGATATGGGATTTGACCAAGCAACAGCAAGGAGATTCTTTCAAGAGTCAAACAAACAGCTGGTATTTCTTGATGCAGAAAAAGACAAGGATGATGAATGGCTTGTTAAGGAACTGTCTTCATATGTAGGGCTTCCATACAAGGTTATTTCAGTGGAACTTGAAGGAACCAGGCTTATGATAAGGAGTCTGGTATATGAATGGCGGCTCCATAAACAGGAGAAGGCAAAGAAGTCGGCAATCAATGAACTAAGGAATCAGTGCGCAGAGTATTCTACTATTTTTGATATGTTGAGTAAAATTTCCACATATGCAAAAAGAAGAGATGTGGTCGGTCAAATAAAAGAGCTCTTTGTGATGGTTTTTGGTGCACGGAAGTTTAGTTTTTGGAGTGATGAGTCATCTTCTTTACCGGAAGAGATAAGGAAGCTTAGAACTAGTGAAACAAGCTACCTTCTATTAAAAGAAGACAACAGGTTCTGCATAAAGATTGCTTGGGACGGCATATTCTTTGGAATTATCGATGTCAGCGGATTTTTATTTCCTCAGTATATCGAAAAATACCTCAATCTAGCAGTAGAGGTTTCTAGAATCAGCGGTCTTGTATTTCACAATAATGTTCAGTATGAAAAAATCTTGGAATCTGAGAAAGAGCTTAAATATCTAAGCTTTCATGACGCGATGACGGGATTGTTCAATAGAGCCTATATAAACCGGGTATTATTAGACACTGTAAAGAACAGCAAGATATGTGTTTTTATGTTTGATATTGACGAGCTGAAATATGTAAATGACAATTATGGTCATGTTGAAGGAGATAAACTGATAAAGAGCTTTGCGGAAATTTTGAAAAGAACTTTTAGAGAAACGGATATTGTTGCTAGAATTGGGGGAGATGAATTTATTGCTGTTTTGCACGATTCAGATGAAGAAAGCCCCAAGATCATCAAGGAAAGGATCATTGATCTAATAAAGATCAATAACAAAAATATAAAAGAAGAACACTTAAAATTAAGCGCTTCTATTGGCTGTGCGATGCCGGAGATTGGAAGTAACACGATTGAAGATTTGATGAAAAAGGCAGATATCCAGATGTATGTCAATAAAGCTTGCAAGTGTAACAGAATTTGATGGTTTTATCCTACTTTAAGGAAATGCTGTATCCAACTCACTGACATCAGTTGGATACAGCATTTTTGTTAGTATGATATTATCCCGTAATCCTAATAAAAATCAGTCTTCAACATCAGCCTCGTTGCTATAGCCTCTGCTCTCCCAGTAGCCCAAATATTCAGGATCATCGGACAGCTCTATCTTTGTTACCCACCTGGCCCATTTATAGCCAAGCTTGTCTTCGGCGACTACCATAAACGGGTAGCCCAGTTCGGGAGGAAGATCCAGACCGTTCGATGAATATGCTAAAATGAGGTCGTTTTGAAGAATCTGATCAAGAGGCAAAGACGTGGTGTATTCGTCGACTGCGTGAAAAATAACCGTATTGGCTTCAGGCTTAATTCCAGCCAAATTCATTATATCTTCAAGCAAAACACCCTTCCAAAGTATCGTAGCATCCCAGCCCACTACGCAATAAAGGGTAATTAGTCGCTCATAGGAATCTAATTCCAAAACCTCGCTATACTTTAGTTTGATCGGGTTATTAACCAGTCCGCTTATCTCCAGGTTATATTCATCAATATCCACATACTGAACTCCAATAATCGAATTGTCGTTTGGCCCTATTGCAGGATCAAGGTTTGCTCCCTGATATTCTCTGATTTCACTTTCTCTGTAGCGGCTGACAGTTGCACTTGATTGACCATCTGTACCTAAACTTTCAGTACAGCCAAGAAACAGCAATGTGAAGGCTATTAAAAAGATAGAAATGCACAATACCTTTTGCATGTTAACAATCCTCTCTCAGACAACATGTTTTTCTTTGTGACGGGATGTTTCCGGTTAAGAAATCTATCATATAGGAATATTTTACCCTATGGAGTTGATGCGAAACATACTCAAAACTTTAGAATCAAAATTGGATGTATTTATCAGCATGTAGTGATCAGAAGCTTTTACGAGCAAACTACGGATCGAATTATTTATAATTATAGGCATCCCGACGGTATAATTATAATAAATGTATCGCAATATATTTATATTTTGAATTATTGCGTATTTTTACAAAATCAAGGGTATAATTTAGTTAGGTAAGCAAAAAATCAAGAGTTCTTCATTTTTGTATTCACGATTAAGGAGATTTCGTTTTTATTCAAGAATGCAAGTGTCTTTTTTTATAGAAAAAGGAGGTTTTGATTAAACATATTCCTAAGGGTTATTGTAATTTGGCATAAGGAAATTGATGATGCAAATTATGAACAACATTTTCATTTGGGAAGGGGAGGTAACGATGAATAAAGGTTTGGGCATTATTGGAACAATAGTGGTTATTCTTATAATCCTTTGGCTTCTTAAAATAATTTAGCTTTGGGACTCCTTAAAATAATCTGGAAGTTAAAGGCGCTTTGACAGTGGCTCATTTTTGTAGTATAATTAAAATGTAGTAAGAATACTAATAAATGGAAATCCAAGCCAATTGGTTCGTGCGGCAAAAGTCACCTTTTATAAGGTGGCTTTTTTTAAAATTTAAGGAGGCAAAACAATTGATTAATCAATATATGAATTATATTTATCTATTAGGCGCAGTGGCGCTAATTTCATTGCTAGTATGGGTTGTTCTTCGCAGGTTGCAAATGCACCGAAATATTAACATTCGGGATGCATCTTTGACTATTGAAGAACTTGAGGAACATGCCAGAAGCATGTCGTTAGAGCATGCAGTATCCTCAAAGAAAAACAGATTGAACTGGCCTTTAACGCGCATGAACGATAACGCAAATTTTATTCGCCAAGCTTATGAAGATTTAAATGGGGATATTGTCAAAAAGCGGGGTTTGCCACCTGCTGCCGAATGGTTACTCGATAATTACTATGTAATAGAAGAACAGGTCAGTGGATTGCGCAAGGATCTTTCTAAAAAAACCTATTTTGAACTGCCGGTATTGAAGAAAGGTTCTTATCAAGGGACTACCAGGATTTTTGCCCTTGCAATTGAACTAGTTTCTCATACACATGGTCAAATCGAGGAAGATACATTATTGAAATATCTCAAAGCTTATCAGTCCCATAACATTCTATTTGAAAGAGAGCTATATGTTATACCTGCTATGTTGCGACTTGCAATTATTGAAAGCATTCGAGTGATATGTGAGGATGTTCTCGAAACCAGAAAACAATGGAGTCTCGCAGAAGAAACCGTAGAAAAATGGCTTAAAGGAAACCATGTAGACACAGATGAAATAAGCGGATTATTCAAAAACAATGGCAAGGCTATCAGCGATGCGATAGAAAATGCTAATCCATCTTATGTTGAACATCTGTTTTTTCGATTGCGAAGATCAGGCCGAAGGTATTCCGACGTTTTGCGATACATCGACGAAAGTCTCGACAAATTTGATACTACGACGGAAATCATTGCTCAAAAGGAACACAACACGCAAGCAGTCAGCACAGTTTCCATGGGAAACTATATAGTCAGCCTTAAGAATCTTTCAAGCATGAATTGGTCTGAGTTGTATGATGAAGCCAGTTATCTCGAAAAAATCCTTGTGCAGGATCCTTTAGATACTTACAGATTTATGGATATCAACTCTCGATTTTATTATAAAAACAAGGTTGAAGAGATTGCTAAAACATATGGGGTTTCAGAACTTTATGTCGCAAAAGAGGCTTTGAGTCTTGCCCAAAAGGAGATGTCTTCTAACAGTTTGGATCTTTATGATGAAAATCAAGACGAGCGAAGCAGTCACATCGGATATTACATTGTAGATGATGGACGATCAAAACTTGAACAAAGGCATCAAAAAAACTGCAGTTTTTCTAAAAGGCTCAAAAATAACTTCGAATCTCATCAAGGCGTTATATATATGTTCTCTATAATTTCATTCACTTTTCTACTGACTCTTTTGGCCATTGCATACGCCTTAAGTCATGCATCTTCGAGTTACCTTGCTTTCGCGATTTTAACCACAGTCGCGGTGATAATACCCGCCTCAGAGATGGTCGTATCAATTTCCAACTGGTTTGTAGGTAGAGTTAAAAAGCCAGCGATTTTTCCACGATTGTCATTAAAAGATGGAATCCCGGACAGCATGAGCGCTATGGTAGTGATACCGGCTTTGCTTTCTGACAAAAAGCGCGTCAACGAACTTATGGACAACATGGAAAACCATTACCTGGGAAACAAGGAAGCAAATTTATATTTTGCGCTAATAGGTGCTTTTAAAGATTCGGATTATGAAAAGAATAAAGAGGACAAAAGCGTCATCAAAGAAGCTTCAGATAGGATTGTTGCTCTGAACGACAAGTATGCCAAGGGAAAAAAGGACATATTTTATTTCTATAACAGACAACGAATATTTAATGAAATTGATAATACTTGGACCGGATGGGAGCGAAAAAGAGGCGCTTTAATGGAGTTTAACGAACTGCTTCTTGGCTCTAAAGATACTAGTTTCACCTTTTTTTCAAACGAATTGCTACCCGATACAAACATAAAATATGTCATCACACTCGATGCAGACACGGTTTTGCCTCTAGGAATGGTAAAAAAAATGATCGGGACTATGGCGCATCCGCTTAATAAGCCGATAATCGACACTGAAAAGGGTATTGTCACAAAGGGCTATGGGTTGATGCAGCCAAGAGTATCCTTCGACAGCGACAGTTCCAACAGATCTGTTTTTTCAAGGATCTATACCGGGCAAGAAGGACTTGATCCTTATGCCAGTGCGATATCGGATGTTTATCAGGATCTTTTTGGCGAAGGTATTTTTACCGGCAAGGGGATCTACGATCTGAAAGTTTTTCAAACGGTTTTAGAAGGGAAATTGCCGGAAAATGCAATATTGAGTCATGATCTGTTGGAAGGATCTTTTGTCAGGGCTGCCCTAGTCTCAGATTTAGAACTGGTGGATGCCTATCCGTCAAGGTTCAATTCCTTTATGGCCCGTCTTCATCGATGGATTCGAGGGGATTGGCAACTTGTGCCGTGGTTGCTTGGAGGAATCTATACAACGAACAATACGCTAATAAAGAATCCTTTGTCCCGTGTTTCCAAATGGAAAATGACAGATAATTTAAGAAGGAGTCTTATGACGCCTTCGGTTATGGTTCTGATAGGATTAGGCTTAAGCGTACTGCCGGGGGAAGGTATTTTTTGGGTAGGATTGGGCATTGTTTCCATGGGACTCCCCCTTGCCTTGTCTCTGCTTACTCAAGTTTTGAGTCCCGGGATCAAAGGTGACAGGGTCAAAAGGCATCTAACGGGCTTTTTTGGTATCAAGGCTTCGATTTTCCAGTTTCTATTGGGAATCGTCTTTTTACCATATCAGGCATTGATGGCATTGGATGCTATCGTAGTCACGTTAAAGCGGGTCTTTATCACTAAGAAAAACATGCTGGAATGGGTTACATCTGCCGATTCAGACAAGGCACAACCGAATTCAATTAAAAGCTACTTTATGACTATGGGCTTGAGTGGCGCCGCAGGTATAGCCATCGCATCCCTCTCTTTCTATTTTAAGCCTGAGAGCATAACTATAAGTGTGATACTGTTGACGGCTTGGTTTTTTTCGCCTGTCATAGCATACTTGATTAGCAGAGACGATCCTAAAGAAGAAGAAAAGCTGGAAGATGGGGATTTGTTGGAGTTGGGGAAAATTGCGAGAAAAACTTGGAGATATTTTGAAGAGTTTGCAAACCAGAAAAACAATTACCTGGCACCTGACAATTATCAGGAGGAGCCATACAGCGGCGTAGCATATAAAACGTCTCCAACGAACATAGGGCTGGGATTGATGGCATCGCTTACGGGCAGAGACCTGGGATATATGGGAATCATCGAAATGGAAGAGAAAATTTCAAGAACGATTGCTACTATTGAGAAGCTTGAAAAATGGAATGGACATTTATATAATTGGTACGATACAAGTACCCTTAAACCCCTCTACCCGATATATGTTTCCACAGTAGATAGTGGGAATCTAATTTGCTATCTTACCACCTTGGTTCAAGGCTTAAAGGAGTATCACGAGAAACCTATAATTGATGCCACTTACATAAAAGGCTTAAGGGATACGATTCGTGCCGGTCTTCAAGGTGGACAGGAAATTCCGAAGGACAGCAGGATTTTTGACTTTGTGGAACAAAGTGAAGACGACGATCCTATGCTTTGGTACGAGGCGCTAGAAGGACTTGTAAAGGATTCTAATTTATCGGGAATCATGAAAAGTGAATGGAAAGCCAAATATAATCGAATGGCCATATCTCTGCAACGGGAAATAAGCAGTTTTATGCCTTGGGTTGAAATTTCTTATATTGAACCGAACTTAATATTTGACAAGGAGATAAATAAAAAAATAAATGAATTGCTTAAGCTTTTGAAAACGAATCCTGATTTGGAAGGGCTCAACGATTTAAGCATGAAGATTTCAGAACTTTGTGATGTTTTGGAACAAGACATTAGAAAAATAGAAACAGGAACTTTTGAAAAAGAACTAGCATGGTTGAAAAAGGTGAAAAATGCTGCAGAAGAATCTATCCAATATTCAAGGATATTTATTGAAAAATACGACAGATTGATTCAAAGGATAGATAATCTTTCCAGGGATACGAAATTCGCCACATTATACAACGACCGAAGAGACCTGTTCTACATCGGCTACGACATGGAAGAAAAAAAGCCGACGAATTCCTATTATGACCTATTGGCTTCAGAAGCTAGACAAACCAGTTATATTGCAATTGCAAGAGGTGAGATACCTCCAAAGCATTGGTTTATGCTGGGCAGGGCATTAACGGTAGTGGATCGTTTCAAAGGGTTGGTTTCCTGGAGCGGAACGATGTTTGAATATTTGATGCCGCTGTTATTGATGAGGAGCTATAAAAACACGCTTTTAGATGAAACATACTCCTTTGTAGTAAAAAGTCAGATGAAATATGGGAAGCAAAGGGAAATGCCATGGGGAACATCGGAGTCTGCCTACAATGCTTTAGATATAAATTTGAACTATCAGTATAAAGCCATAGGAGTGCCATGGCTTGGATTGAAAAGGGGCTTGGCAGAAGATGCAGTTGTTTCACCCTATTCGACTTTTCTAGCACTTATGGTAAATCCTAAGGCTGCATACAAAAACATAAAGCACATGAAAGAGGAAGGTCTTGACGGCGAGTATGGTTTTTACGAAGCTGCAGATTACACTCCCGACCGACTGGCATTAAAAGAAAAAAAAGTCATCATAAAGAGCTTCATGGCGCATCATCAAGGCATGAGCCTTGTGGCGATAAATAATTATCTTAATGAAGATACGATGCAACATAGATTTGGGAAAGATCCATATGTAAGAGCTGCGAGACTTTTGCTTCAGGAAAAAGTGCCGCTGAATGTTGTATTCACAAAAGATAGCAAAGAAAAAATTCATACATTCAAAGAAACAGCCTACAGCGACAAAGGGGCGTACAGGCGCTTTACAGCTCCGAATGATGAAATGCCAAAAGCACATGTCTTATCTAACGGAAAGTACTTCGTTGGTCTTACAGATAAGGGTACAGGATATAGCAGGACCAGGGATGCGGCTATATCCAGGTGGCGCGATGATCCGATTATCGACAGCTACGGCACATTCTTTTATATTGAAAATGTGGATCTTAATCAGAAATGGTCCTCAACTTATGCACCGTTGAATGTTGTTCCGGAAAACTACGAAGTTGTATTCACGGCGGATAAGGCTGCATATAAACGTACTGATGGAGATATTGAAACGTTGACAGAAGTCGTTGTCGCATCAGGTGACGATGCAGAAGTAAGACGGATCCAGCTTAAAAATATTGGGTCGAACCCATATACGCTTCAAGTGACCAGCTATTTTGAGCTTGTAGCGGCTCCCCAGAACAGTGATTTGGCACATCCTGCTTTTAGCAATCTTTTCGTGAGCACGGAGTTTGACAGTGAACGCAAAGTGCTTCTAGCAAACCGAAGAACAAGGAGCCAATCTGACAAAAACAGATGGGTTGCCGGCATACCGGTAATTGATGGGGAATCAACAGGGGAAATAGAGTATGAAACAGACCGATCTCAGTTTATAGGAAGAGGCTGCACCACCAAAAATCCGGAGATCATCGAGCGAGGGAAACCTTTGTCAAATACGGTAGGGTCTGTCCTTGATCCTATATTTAGCATGAGGGCCAAGGTGCGGATTGAACCTGGAAACACGGCAAGTGTTTTCTTTATTACTGCGACAGCAGGCAGCAAAGAATCTGTGATGGAACTGGTTGAAAAGTACAATAATGTAGAAGCATGCGAGACTTCATTTCTGCTTGCTTTGACGAGAAGCCAAGTGGAAGCGAAATATTTGAATATTAAAGCTTATGAAATGGAGCTTTATCAGGATTTGATTTCAGACATTTTATTTATCAGTCCTCAAAGGAGAAGGTATGATAAGCAGAGCATGAACAATGAAAAAGGACAGCAATCCTTATGGCAATACGGCATTTCAGGAGATAGGCCAATCGTTCTTTTGGATCTTAGCAAAATCGACGAGATGGAGCTGCTTTATGAATTGTTGAAAGCCCATGAATACTGGAGATTGAAAGATCTTAAGGTAGACCTGGTTATTTTAAGTAGGGAAGAAAACAGCTACAATAATCCGTTGAATTCATTGATCACGGAAATAGTATATGCTACCCAGACCCAGGATGTGATGAACCGCCACAAAGACGTTTTTATACTTAAAACCAGCAGCATGACGGCTCAGGAGATTAACCTGTTCTACGCCAGCGCCAGAATGATTTTTGAGGGCAGTTGCGGTACGATGGAAGAGCAGGACAATGCGGAGATGCCAAAAGACGATTTGGGCTTTACTGATAATATCGATAAGTCCGCAATACAATTGGAAGCTCCTGAAAGAGCTATTGATGAAGACAAAACAAAGCGTTCACTTTTTAAGCATGAAACGGAAGCGCCAGATGAGCTTCAATTCTTCAATGAATTAGGCGGGTTTGGAAAAAAAGGAAAGAGCTACGTAATAAATCTTGAAAAAAATAAAATGACGCCGGCACCATGGGTGAACGTCATCGCAAATCCCAATTTCGGATTTTTGGTTTCGGAATCAGGAGGAGGGTACACCTGGTGCGAAAACAGCAGAGAAAACAAGTTGACAAAATGGTCTAATGACTCTACGGGAGACGAGCCTAGCGAGGTGATTTATATCAGTGATGAGGGAGGAGAGCGATGGTCGATTACACCACTGCCTATCAGAGAAGAAGAACCCTATAGAATTGAGCATGGCTTTGGATACACGGCATTTAGACATAAAAGCCATGGTATCGACCAAGAGCTCGTTCAGTTCGTTCCTGTTTCCGACACTGTGAAAATCAGTATTGTTCGTTTGCATAACGAAAGTCAAGAGAAGAAAGACTTAAATGTGACTTATTACATGACGCCGATTATGGGCGTCAACATGAGCGAGACAGGAATGCATCTAATAAGCTCTCAAACAGAAGAGGGCGCTTTAATGATAGAAAATCCATATAATAGAGATTTTGCAGACAGGGTTTGCTTTATGGATGCCTCCATAAAGAATAGGACAGTAACTGGTGACAGAAAAGAGTTCTTTGGCCTCGGAGGCCTAGGCTACCCTGATGGGCTGAAAAACGACGCGCTGTCGGGCGCGACAGGCGCCGGGTACAATCCTTGCGGGGCAATGCAGGTTAAGGTAAGCCTTGAAGCTGATGAGACAAAAGAGATTGTATTTGTTATGGGAATGGCAACAAGTCATAAGGAGGCACTTGAGATTGCAGGCAGGTTCAAAACAGTTAAAAAAGCAAAGGAAGCGTTAGCGGAAATTGAGCTTTTTTGGAATGAAAAACTTCAGATAGTCCAAGTTGAGACCCCAGATCCGTCCATGAACATCATGCTAAACGGATGGCTACAATATCAAGTAGTTTCTTGTAGGATGTGGGCACGCTCAGGGTTTTATCAATCCGGTGGAGCCTATGGGTTTAGAGATCAGCTCCAGGACAGCTTGTCTTTGGCTGCGACGTGGCCTTCTCTGGCAAGAGCGCAGATTGTAAAACACGCTCAGCACCAATTCGAAGAGGGGGATGTGCTTCATTGGTGGCATGAGCCGGTGGGCAAGGGGACAAGGACCAGAATTTCTGACGACTTCTTGTGGCTTCCTTATGTTACTGCCGAGTATATCAGGATAAGCGGAGATGTTGGCATCTTGAGAAGCGAAGCACCTTATCTCCAAGAGGAACCGCTCAAGGAAATGGAAGAGGACAGATATTGCCAACCGAAGGTGTCTTTGGAGAAGTACTCAATTTATGACCACTGCATTCGATCGGTGGATAATGCACTTCGGTTCGGAACGCATGGTTTGTCTCTGATACGCGGGGGTGACTGGAATGACGGAATGAACAATATTGGAATAGAAGAAAAAGGCGAAAGCATTTGGCTCAGTTGGTTTTTGTACTCGACACTACAGAAAATCATACCAATTTGCCGAGAAATGGGCGACGGAGATCGGGCAGACAAGTATTTGATGTTGTCTGGGAAAATCGCAGACGCAGTTGAATCCCATGGATGGGATGGAAACTGGTATAGAAGGGCGTACTTTGATGATGGCACCCCTTTGGGCTCCGCCACCAATAGTGAATGCAAGATCGATTCGCTTGCACAAACATGGTCAGTGATCTCAGGTGCAGCAGATCCCCAAAGAGCGGCAATGGCGATGAATTCCCTTGAGAATTATCTTGTGATGGATGATGAAGGCATAATAAAGCTACTGACTCCTCCCTTTACGGATGGCTACATGGATCCGGGCTATATAAAAGGCTATCTACCCGGTGTAAGGGAAAATGGCGGACAATATACACATGCGGCAGCTTGGGCCGTGGTGGCATTTGCAAAGCTTGGCGACGGCAACAAGGCATGGGATTGTTTCCAGATTCTTAACCCAATAAATCATGCGCGTACCCACAGAGAGTCTTGGATTTACAAGGTTGAGCCATATGTGATGGCGGCGGATGTATATGGAGAGCCGCCGCATATTGGAAGAGGGGGCTGGAGCTGGTATACAGGCGCTGCCGGATGGATATACAAGGCCGGATTAGAAAATATTCTTGGCTTTAGCAAAGAAGGCAACAAGCTGATCATTGATCCCAGCATACCTGGAAAATGGACATCCTACTCGATTAGCTACAACTATTTGGATACGTTATACGAGATAAAAGTAAACAATCCAACGGGAATCAGCAAGGGACTGGCACATGTGAAGCTGGATGGCAAGCTCCTAGGAGACAAAGGGATACCGCTAGTAAATGACGGAGGGACCCATCAAGTGGAAGTATTGATGGGCATGATCAATCAAGTAGAATAATATCAAAATAATCAAGCTGATTTTTAACAAAGTCTGAGAAGCCGCATCGTATAACGATGCGGCTTCTCAGTTTTGACTAAATTGATTCTGTTGCGTATAATATGGTTCAAGATGATAAAAAAAACTTGTTGCTTGTCAATAGGTGATGCTGCCGAGATAATCGGTCATACCTATACGATATTCAAATATTGAAGTTATAAGTAATAATGCATGATGCAAATGTGAGGTGATTCCGATCCGAGAAATTGATCAAATGGCTGTGAAGGCAGCTAGAGATGATGAGATATTATATATGTTTATTGAGAAACACGAGTTCTTCATATTGAAAACCGCTTCAAAGACAGCCAAGCACTATATATCAAAAAAAGATGACGAATGGTCAGTTGCACTTGTGGCATTTTCTGATGCTATAAAGAAATATGATTACGAGAGGGGAAGCTTCATTTCCTTTGCAGAGCTGTTGATTCATCGCAATCTCGTTGATTATTACAGATCTCAAGGGAGACATAGTCTTGAGAGTCAGGATGAAGGGATTGAAGACAAAGCTGTTATTGAATCCAAAGATAATAATTTGAAGTGGGAAATTGAAGCCTTGACCCAGGTTCTTAAAGAATATAGGTTTACTTTTATGGATTTGGCGGACTGTTCTCCAAAGGCAGCCAAAACTAAAGAGGCATGTGCCAAAGCGGTTTCTTATATTTTGGATAATCCTATATTAGTGAAAGAAATGCGAGCATTAAAACGATTGCCGACAAAAATAATAGAAAAAAATTCAAAAGTACCCCGAAAAATATTGGAGCGCCATCGTAAGTATATAATAGCAGCGGTTGAAATACTTTATGGAGATTATCCTTATCTATCGGAATACTTAGTTTATATCAAGGAGGGCATGAAATGAAAGCAACGGTTTTGGAGCTTAAAGATGGATATGCTGCAATACTGCAGGAAGACGGGACTATCGTAAAAATAAAGAATACGAATTTGGAAGTTGGAGATGTAATGGATATGAAAGAACTGGCACCGAGAAAAAAAAGACGATTCAGCGCAATCGTGGCAGCAGCAGCGATGTTTGTCATGATGATTGGAGGGGGAGCATATACATATGCAACGCCGTCCTACTACGTGAGCATGGATGTCAATCCTGGAATATTGATGGAAGTTAACATGTTTGAACGTGTCATTGGGATAGAAGCTGCAAATGAAGATGCACAAGAGGTTCTTGAAGGAATAGACTTAAAAAATAAAAACATCGAGGAAGCCATGGCTTTGGCTGTAGAGCGCGTCAATGAATTAGGTTACTTTGATGGAGAAGGCGGAAATATATTGATAGCCGCAACTGGGAAAAATGTAGAAAAAGCCGAAAGATTAGCAGGTAAGCTGCAAAGCGCAGTGGAAACGGAAATTGCAGAAAACGGAGTGGAAGCTGAAGTAGCAGCTGAAGCCATAGGATACGAAATGGTACAGGAAGCGAAGGCTATGGGAATGACTCCCGGCAAATACAATATCATAGTTAACCTACTTGGCAAAGATGCAAGGGATTATGTTGATACTCCTGTCAGAGACATAATGAAGGAATTCACAGCTACAAAGGGAGCACAAGGAAGAGAAAGAGCGGAAGAAGCTTCTGAAAACGCGCAAAATCAAAAAGAAAATGGCAAACCAGCTGAAAATGCACAGTTGAAGGAACAAAATGCTGCAGGCAAAGCCAATCAAGCGGAAAACAAAGAAAGAAACGCAGTAGTTGAAATACCTGCATCAGAAAATAAATCTCAAAACGGAGAGGCACCTGAAAATTATGGGACCGAAGAAAAGTCAGAAGAGCCGGAGATGCCAGTAAATTCCGAAGCCCCTGAAAAACCAGAACTTCCCGTAGAAGGAAGGCCATAAAAGTAAATTCCATAATTAAAAATGTGAATATAGTGATTCAAGAGATGAAATGACATAGAATCAAAAATAACAGCCGTATCTATTAAGATACGGCTGTTATTTTTGATTCATAGGAACATTGTTAATCAACGTTAATCAACTCAGAAGATAAGGGTATTTGGTACAAATAGGTTGTAAGTCAAACCAAAATGTTCAAATTTAAGTGAAAGCGTTTTATCCGAAGTTATAAAAAAATATATATTATAAAAATAAATAATTTGTTGTATAAAAATACATTGACATAATCAGTGTAAGTTTATATAATTGAATTGTTCAAATGAACATTAAAGTGTTCATATGAACAACAGATGAATAGTGAGGGTGATAAAGATGAAATCTGCAGCACTGACAAACGTAGGTATAATTGAAATGGTGGAAAAGGCTGTTCCAGAGATTAACGAGTCGGAAGTGTTGATAAAACCTATGGTAGTAGGAATATGTGGTACTGATATAGAGCGGATGTGGCATACAGGGACATGGAAATTTCCTACTGTTTTAGGTCATGAATTTTGTGGTGTGGTTGAAAAAACAGGCGAAAAAGTTACAAATGTAAAAGCTGGCGATCACGTAGTCGTAAATCCAATGGTAACTTGCGGGGTATGCAGATATTGCGTATCAGGACATCAAAACATGTGTGTAGACTATGATTATTTAGGATCAAGATCTGATGGCGGATTGCAGGAATACGTAAATGTAGCTGCCAAAAACGTAATCAAGATTCCCAAGAACATGCCATTTGAAAAAGCGGCATTAGCGGATCCATTGGTAATAGGTATCCATACTTTGTCCAAAGCTGAAATTCAACCTGGAAATACGGTTTGCATAATGGGAGCAGGGCCCATAGGGAATCTAATGATTCAACTGGCTAAAAACTATGGTGCAGGAAAAGTTATTGCAGTTGACCTTATAGATGAAAAGCTTGATTGTGCTAAACAGTCTGGAGCTGATATTTGCATAAATGCGATCAAAGATGATGTGCACAAAGTAATAGAAAAAGAAACTAATGGGTTGATGGCAGACGTTGTAATTGAATCTGCAGGTGCAGTTAAAACAGTTGAAAATAGCATGCTCGTAGCTGGAAAACAGGGCAGGGTTGTCTTTATGGGAACGCCGCACAGCGATGTTTTAATAAATGATAAAGTGTTTGAAGGAATTTTAAGGAAGGAACTGACAGTTAGAGGCTCATGGTGTTACGACTATAAGGAACTGCCATTTGATGAATGGCAAGTGGGAATAGATTACCTGAATATAGGAAAAATCAAAGTTGATCATTTGATAACTCATAGATTTGATTTTGACAATGTCATGGAAGCTTATAATACAGTTAAATCAAGGGATCGCTACTTTAACAAAGTGTTGATATATGTTAATGAAAAACTAGAAAAATGATTCTTAACAATATGTAAAATGATCTGAAAAGGTCATTTTACATGGTAATGAATGTAAACGATGTCACTAATGAGTCATATAGAGGTGGCATCCCTACATAATAATTCTAATGAGGGGAGGTGAAAAGTGTGAAATATAAAGTACTGATAGCTTGTGGGACAGGTATTGCAACTTCTACTGTTATTGCTAAAAGGGTAGAGAACTTATTGAAAGAAAACGGTTATGAAGCGAGTGTCGAACAATGCAAAGTTGTTGAAGTATCGGGGAAAGCTAACGATTACGACTTGATTGTTGCAAGCACAAAAGTTCCGGAGTCTGTTAAGACACCGAAGGTTCAGGCAATTAACTATTTGACGGGTGTGAATATGGCAAAGACAGACAATGAAATACTTGAAATCATGAAAAATATATCTAAGGAGTGATAGTGATGATTGCAATAGTGCAGTATGTGTTAGGTTTGGGCGCAACAGTAATGCTACCGATTATAATATTCCTGCTAGGTACCTTAATGGGAGCAGGTTTCAAAAGATCTTTTAAATCAGGTATTGTAATAGGCGTTGGTTTTGTAGGAATTGGATTGGTCATAGGATTGCTCGTAGAAACATTGGGACCTGCGGCACTGGCTATGCTGGATAGAATGGGACTTAATTTATCGGTTATAGATGTTGGTTGGCCGGCCATGGCATCAATTACTTGGGCGTGGTCCTCAGTAGCATTCGTTTTTCCGGTATGTCTTGGAATCAACTTTTTAATGTTGACCTTTAAGCTTACCAAAACAATGAATGTTGATATTTGGAACTATTGGCAGTTTGCATTCATAGGGGCTGCTGTACACTTTGTAACTGGAAGTTTGGTATTGGCATTGGTAGCGGCAGGTTTAGCATCTGCGCTGGCCTTAGTTTTAGCAGATTATACTGCACCTTTGATTGAAGAGTTTTTTGGGATGCCAGGTATGTCCTTTCCACACTTGACAGCATTAGGATTCTTGCCTTTGGCTATTCCTTTGAACTATTTAATTGATAAAATACCCGGAATAAATAAAATTAATGTAAGTGCAGAGGATGTTCAAAAGAAATTTGGAATATTTGGGGAACCGGTAATGATGGGACTTTTCATAGGTGCTATTCTAGGTTTCTTGGCTGGATTTGAAATAGGGGCAATTTTGCAACTAGCAATTACAATGGGAGCAGTTATGTATTTGATGCCCAAAATGGTTGCCATACTTATGGAAGGATTGATTCCGATTTCGGAAGCAGCAAGAGAGTTTATGTCAAAAAGATTTGGGGACAGAGATATATATATTGGACTTGACGCAGCAGTGGCGCTTGGGGAACCATCTGTAATAGCTGTAGGTTTGGTCTTGGTTCCAATTACAATCATTCTAGCTTTAATAATACCAGGTAATACAGTACTTCCGTTTGCTGACTTAGCGGTAATCCCATTTCTTGTATGTTTGGTAGCTGCTTTGTGCAGAGGCAATATAGTAAGATCAGTATTGGTTGGCACCATTATTATGGCACTAGTACTAGTAATAGCAACCGATATCTCGCCGATTCAGACCGTTCTTGCGCAAAATGCAGGTATTGATTTTCCTGAAGGAGCGACGCAGATCGCAAATCTAGACAGAGCAAACTTTATAACATGGGCATTTATAAGAATATTTGGGATATTTGGTTAGACAAAAATTTGAAATATGATGTTTGCAGACAGGACATAGATCAAAGATTCATCTAACCACAAAATATTATATCAAAAAAACGCTTAAACATTAAGTGATTAGATCTAATTGAAGAAATTATTTTCAAAACAATCAAAGGATATGGGGGGAAGCATTATGAAGATAACCAAGGAAGAACTGGTAAGGTATATTGATCATTCATTGTTAAGGGCACAGTTGACCAATGAGGAGATAATAGAAGGATGCAACTATGCTAAAGAGTTAAATTGTGTATCAGTATGTGTAAATTCAAACAGAGTTAAGATGGCTGCCGAGATTTTAACTGGTAGCAGTACAGCTGTCGGTACTGTCGTTGGCTTTCCATCAGGTGCTCATACCAGCTATATAAAAGCTAAGGAAACTGAAGAAGCTTATAACAATGGAGCTGTAGAAATTGACATGGTAATTGACATAGGTGCCATGAGGTCGGGAGATTATGATTTTGTAAGAGAAGACATTAAAGCAGTTGTAAAAGCCTCACCTGCTA
Organism: Alkalibacter saccharofermentans DSM 14828; assembly: GCF_900128885.1. NCBI lineage: Bacteria > Bacillati > Bacillota > Clostridia > Eubacteriales > Eubacteriaceae > Alkalibacter > Alkalibacter saccharofermentans. The sequence continues at coordinate 40,685 of NZ_FQTU01000004.1, read as the reverse complement.
TTGTGAAAGTCATATTGGAAAATGCATACCTCACAAAAGAGGAAATCGCAATAGCAAGCAATTTGTGCGAAGAAGCTGAGGCGCATTACGTAAAGACTTCAACAGGATTTGCAATGAGTGGCGCAATTCTAAAGGATATCATGATAATGAAAAATGCAGTGTCAAATAAAATGAAAGTTAAGGCAGCTGGAGGAATAACAGATTTGAAATTTGCTTTGGAGCTGATTGAAGCAGGTTGTACCAGACTAGGTACAAGCAAAACAGCTCAAATATTGGCCGAATTAGATTAAATACTTTCAAAACTGCTCTGTAAAATATGACAGAGCAGTTTTGTATTTAGCATGGGAATATATAATCTTGGTTGTGTGTCCTTTGGATACGACACGGAGATTGTTTTTTTGCTCAAGATGAAAACAGACAATTATAGATACCTCCGAGCCGACTTTTTTGACTCGATTATGACGATTATACATAGTATGGGTAAAGATGCCAATGAAGGGAGCCTGATTTGGCAAAAATTTAAAATGGAAGATAAAAACTTCTGAATAAATTTTAAAGCAGCTGAAATCCACATAATTGTAGGGTCAGCACGACATAAGTAATAAATATGAAACAGGATTATGCTTTGCACATTCAGGGTAATATTTAAATACCGGTGGTTTTAAATTTGAGGTTATGGTTTGAGCGATATGAAAAAACAAAATTGACTCGAAAGGAGAAAAAAATGATCAAGGTATTGAGATTAACAGATATGGGTAAAAGCGATCGAGGATGGTTAAAAAGCATATTTCATTTTTCGTTTTCGGAATATTACAATCCGGATAAAATAGAGTTTGGTGTATTACGGGTAGTCAATGATGATATAGTCCAGCCTGAAAATGGGTTTGAAACGCATCCCCATAAAGATATGGAGATAATATCCTACGTAGTTTCGGGTGAATTGACTCACGGGGACAGCATGGGAAACAAGAAAGTCGTAACAAGAGGGCAAGTTCAATATATGAGTGCCGGGAAAGGCATATACCACAGCGAGCACAACTATGGGAAAGACCCTTTGAGATTTATACAGATTTGGATTAAGCCGGATGCAAAAAATCACGATCCAGATTACGGGGATTATAGATTTGAATGGGAAGACAGGAAGAATAAATGGCTACACATGGTATCCGGGAAAAAAGGCGAAGCCCAAATAAAAGTCAACCAGGATGCAAATATTTACTCTTTAGAGTTGGATGAGGGAAAAGAGGTTGATTTTCCAGTGGAGAAGGGAAGGCAAGGATACCTAGTGCAAATAGAGGGAACTTCAGTCATCAATGGACTAACTCTAAAAGAGAGGAATGCTATGGAGATAGTAGAGGAAGAAATATCTATTAAAGCGGAAAAGACCTCTCATATTTTGCTGATTGAAATGAAGAAGTCAGATTGAATACATTTACAAATTTCTAAAGGAATGAAGCAACAATTTAACGGCTAATAAACATGCTCCACCTTAATAAGACAGATAGAATAATAGCTGTCTTATTAAGGTGGAGCATGTTGCTTTATTATTGAATATTTGAACGGTCAAATAAAAATTGTTGTGATTTTTAATAGGAAAGATGATAATGAAGATGCGGATATCGGGAGAAGTTACAGCTCGAAAATCGCATAGTAAGAGTTAGTATTTGTCAAATTGATGGAAGGGAATGATTTTAGGTATGAAAGTTGTATTTGATTTAAGAGAAAAAGAAGATGAGAAGACGCTCGAAATTATTAAAAGCGCATATGATGAACCTTTAGGAGTATTTAATCTAAGAGGAGAGGCTATTAACTCTTGTATCGGTTGCTGGAGCTGTTGGCTTAAGACGCCCGGCAGATGCATAATGAATGATCGAATGTCAGAAATCTATAAAGAATATATTAATAGCGATACAGTAGTTTTGTTGATGGACACAGCTCACGGTTTTATAAACCATAGAGCTAAAGCCTTTTTCGACAGGACGATTCCTCACTACCATCCGCATATAGAGATTGTTGGCGGTGAATGCCATCATGTAGCTAGATATGAAAGTTATCCGGATATGGTTTTTTATTTTGATAAAAGTATTCTTTGTGATGCAGAAGAACAGGTCATAGAAGATTATCTGTATCGTGTGGCTTATCATTTTAAAGCTAATGCCTATCGGATAATTATTGATGAAGAGACAAAATTAGTACCATTAAGCTCGAGAAGACCAAAAAATAAAAATATAGAATTCGGTTCGGTGGAATCTATAGAAAAACTCGTGGTTTATAATGGATCTCCTAGAAAAAGCAGAAGCAATACGGCTTTGATACTTAAAGGAATAAGTAGAGAACTGGGGGAAAAAGTTGAGATTCGTGATTTAAAAGAAAAAAATAGTTGGCAGGAATGGGCAGAAAAATTTAAACATGATGAGCATGTAATGTTTTTTATGCCATTATATGTCCACGCTATGCCTTCACACGTAATGGAATTTATCGAGAGTCTAAGCACATCTGAGGGTAGCATAAGCTTTTTTATTCAGTCAGGCTTCCCTGAAAGCAGCCAATCATACTATGTAGAAGCGTATTTTGAGCATTTATCTATAAAGCTTGGGAGAACCTATCTGGGCACGGTAATCAAAGGTGGCGTAGAGAGCCTGCAAGGGAGACCGATAGAAGCTCAAGAAAAGATGATCGAACCGATGATAAATGCTATCGAAAATCTAGTTAATGACGGCAAATTTAACCTATATGATATAAGAAGGCTAGCTAGACCGATACGTTTTGGAAAGGTTATAGAGATACTGTTTAATATTGCCGGAAAAAAGTTTATAGACTCTTTCTGGGATCAACAGCTTATAGCAAACGATGCATATGATATAAGCTTTGATCGTCCATATGAGATATAAATCCTTAATTTTATTCAATGCTTTCTTCATAATATCTTCATAAATTTTATATATATTAATTGCATAGCGAAAACCAAAACTGAAAGGAAGTATGGCGATATGATCAAGAAAATAGCAGGATTTGCTCTTGTCGTAGCGATTCTAACCAGCTCGGCCATGGCTGCGCCAGCAAAATCACCTCAAACATACAAAGCAGCCCCAGCCTTGGCAGTCGAGATCTTAATCGAACATGGAGAAAATCCCGAAGGACAAATCATAAAGGAAGTTTCAAGCAAATTAGGTCCGAGAGGAACTTTCATGGGACTTGAGAAAGACGACCCGCATTACAAACACGCGGTGATGCATTATTTGCATCATACTATTGGGGCGATCGAAATGGAACAAAAAGATTGCGAAAACGTTGAAATGAATTAAATCATTTTGATGAGGGTTAAGCAACAGCAGGTTACCCCCCCCTTGAGACGCCCGCTGTTGCTTTTATTCTATAAAATACATTAAACAATATGGAGGAATATTATGAAACTAAAATTAATAATCGCATTGCTTGCTGTTTCCATTATTTTGTTCGCTGGATGCACGACTTCTGATCCAGACCCAACAAACGGTGACAACGATGCAGTAACGGCTGCTTCGCTGGTTGAGGATGCTGAGGTATTTGAAGCATCGATAGGAAGTGAAGGCACCTGGATCGTAGCTATACTTAATGATATAACATCAGAAAATGAGCTTGTCATTGAAGGAGAGTTTTATAACAGAGACGATGCCAGTACTGAACTTTATAGAAAAATCGCTCTTTACGCTCAGGATGCAGATAGAAATGTAACTGACAGATATACACTAGTTGCACCCAAGCTTACAGTTATAAGCCCTAATACCAGAATACAAAGCGGAACATTCGTAGGAGATGTTTACGCGGAGTCGGAAGGCTTCACATTGACTGATGCGACAATCGAAGGGAATCTCTACTTTGCAACCCAAGAAATCATGGACAGCTTTGTTAATGAAGAAAGTGAAGTTACCGGAGAGATCTTAGTAGAAACTGAATAATTAATAATTAAAAGTGGCTGAACTTCAATATACTTTGAGGTTTAGCTTTTTTAATACCAGCTTGGTTATAAGTGACGGTCTATGAGACAGGGATACTCTGTCCAAAATGGAGCCGCTCTTATGCAATTGTAATAATCATAAAATTATTTTATAATTGCTATTTCAAGTGTCTACTTAGAAAAGAGCATATAATATTTTGTCGGTAGAAAAATATTATACAAAGGAAAAAGAAGAAATGATAGAATGGCTTAAAACATTTATTAAAAAAATTATGTAAAGTTTGAAGCTAAGATTTGATTGATTTAATCAGTATCTTGCTTCTTGCTTTGCATAATAAATGACTTTTTATAAGATGAGTGGGGGTATCTCCCCCTTCACCAAGAAGGCGACAGATTGTTGTTTGATATCATTTCTACATATTATGAGACTAAAAGCGTCATCATAACAACCAATATTGAGCTTGGTAGATAGAAAGGTTTTCCATTTGCTGAGAAGCTAACTGCAGCTATCGTTGACAGGATAGTGCACAATTCACACATGCTCATTTTTACAGGTAAAAGCTACCGCATGATGAACTCATTAACCAAGCAATAAGGTTGGTACTGGCTATTGTATTTTTGATTGCCAAAGTTGTACTTTGCTATTGCTAAACACAGTCAGTATGGTGTTGAGAATCCCTGTTTCTTACATAAAAGGAATCAAGAATAACCCGAGATTTGAATACAACCAGAATAGGGATTGCTATCTGGTACGCAGCCAAAGTAGACACTAATGATGTTTTCATGAGTATGGAGGAACTCTGCTCCTGATGGTTACAAAGCATGTTCCATCATCAGAAAAACAGATGATTAATAGTCGACCTTCCGAAATGGAAAAATTGATTCAAGAATTGTTGGGTACCCGTTTATTAGAGTTAAGTAGATACATATCACTGGATTCATCATCAAAAACAATGATGATAGATCACACGTAATTAGAGAATGACGGGTACAAAGGTATAACATACTGACAAGTGGGTCAATTTTAAGTGTTAAAAATAGAATTCACAGATAAATCTACCCCTCCATTAATCAAAACGAAGGTGGGTCAGATTTAAACGAAAAAGTGGGTCGATTTTATTTGACAATCATCACTTATCTCTTAAATCTAGCCGCATAAAATAGAACTACGCAAATCATAATTCGATGATCGGCGTAGTTCTATTTTATTATTTCCACAAAAAGGCATATTCATTAATAAGGAGTTTTAGTCACAAATTTTCTGGAAGTTAACATACTTCTTTAAAAAAGATAAATTTACAGTTGTAATAAAAGATCTATACACAAAATAATTTTACACCCTCGTATCCTATCCCCGACAAAGTCGAAAGTATTGTTTTCAGACTTTGTCGATGGTCAGTGTTCTAACAGCCAGTTTTAACCCATTTTTGTTCTTTTGAAGATTTAATAATGGCGTCACATATTAATTCTATATTATATCCGTCATTGAAGTTTGGAGTGGCTTCTTCTCCGTCTTTAATGGCCTTTATAAAATCATAACATTCAACAATCTTTGTTTCAGTATAACCAATACCAAGTGCTGGTATTGGCCATAGAGCTTCACCATTTGGGTGAGCAGGTCCTGTATATATTGTTCTGAAACCTCGTCTGTCATACGAATCATCTGCAAAATAGACCTGGAGCTCATCACGTCTCTCGTAATTAAAAAAAATTGATCCTTTATCCCCGTGGATTTCAAAAGTAATGTAATTATTTCGCCCCCATCCATTACGGGTTGCCTCAATGCTACCGGTTGAACCATTTTTAAATTTTACCATAAATGATACTTCATCATCTACATCAACGAGAGCTTTTTCGGTTTCAGAGGTTGATTTAACTGTACCTAGTTTGTCTAAAGAACCATTTTGCACTGATCTTTCATGGATATAGGTATTGAGCAAACCGCAAACCTCATCAATATCTCCTACTAAGTACCTTGCAATATCAATTACATGTGTTCCAATATCTCCCAAAGCACCTGTGCCGGCAATGCTTTTTTGAAATCGCCATGAAAGAGGAACATTAGGGTCAGCAGACCAATCTTGAAGATAGGTGCCTCTAAAAGTTAGGATATTACCTATTGCGCCTTCGTCAATAAATTTTTTAGCTAATGTTATAGCGGGTGTTCTTCTGTAGTTAAAAGCTAACATATTAACGACTCCTGATAGTTTTGCAGCCTTTAACATAGCCTCTGCTTCTAATTTTGTTCTGGCTATAGGTTTTTCACAGAAAATATGTTTCCCAGCTTCAGCAGCAGCAATTGCAATTTCAGCATGACTGTCATTTGGAGTAGCGATATCAATTATATCAATATCAGGGTCATTAATGATTTCTTGCCATTTAGTAGTATAATTTTCAAATCCAAATCGAGCGGCTGCGTCTTTTGCACCTTCTTCAGTTAAGTCGCAGATTATTTTCTTTACTGGAATACCAGGAGCTGGCCAAAAAAACATAGGCATAGCTGCATAAGCTATTGAATGGGCTTTCGCCATAAAACCTGCTCCAATGAGTCCGACGTTATATTTTTTCATTTTTATCACCTCAAAAGTTATTTTTATCTAAAAAGTTTTGTTGATAAATTCTAGACAACAAATTGACGAATGTAATGAATACTTAGTTTTAATGAATTAAGTATTGCCTCTTTAGAATCTTCAAACGATTTATCTTCGATTTCTATACATGCATATCCTTTGTAGTTAATGTCTGTTAATGCAGAAACATACTTGCCCCAATTAACATCGCCTAATCCAGGGAGTTTCGGTGACATATATTCAAGAGGATATGCCATAATACCTACATCATTCAACTTATCGTGGAATAACTTTATGTCTTTAAAATGCACATGGAATATTTTGTCTTTAAATTCATATAGAGGACTAATATAATCCATTTGCTGCCATACAAAATGAGATGGGTCATAATTTAATCCAAAATAATCGCTTTGGATTAAGTCAAACATTTTTCTCCATATGGAAGGGGTTGTAGCTAGATTTTGTCCACCTGGCCACTGATCGCTGGTAAATAACATAGGACAATTTTCAATAGCAATTTTTACTTTGTGTTTTTCGGCTAATTTAATAATAGGTGTCCAAATCTGTTTAAATTTTTCTAAGTTTTCTTCAATTGTTAAATGCTGATTTCTACCCACGAAAGTAGTGATAGTTGAGACATTTAATTTAGGTGCAATTGTAATCATATTCATTAAATGTGAAATGTATTTTTCTCGTTTTTCAAGATCTTCGTCAAGAGGATTAGGGTAGTAGGCTAATGATGAAATCATAATATTCTTATTTTTGCAACAGGTTTTTATGTAGTTGATTTTTTCGTCGCTTAATGTATTGATATCAATATGTGTTACGCCAGCATAACGTCTAGACGCCTTTTCTTTGGGCCAGCAGGCCACCTCAATGCACTCATAACCAAGAGTGCTAGCTGTATCGAGGACTTCTTCAAATGAAGACTCATCCAAGATAGAACTTACAAAACCTAATTTCATATTCTTCATCTCCTTTATAAAAATTGCGCAAATTTTACCATAACTTATCTTAACATGTAATGGGCAAAGAGTCAACAAGTCTTGATACAGAAAAGTAAGATTAAATTTTGCGGATATTTTCTAAACTAAGCATATGTCTGTTGACAGAATCTGTTTAACGTAATAAACTAAATTCGGTTGAGCGAATTTGACTTTAAGTGAGTTAGTTTTATTATCTATAATAAACGGAATGGTAGCGTGAATGATATGGCAACGATAAAAGACATTGCGAAGATGGCAGGAGTTTCAGTGACGACAGTTTCTCATGTTGTTAATAAAACGAGATATGTCAGTCCTGAATTAGTTAAGCGTGTAGAAGACGTAATCAGAACCATGGATAATCCGCCAAACTTTGTACTTAGGAAAGAGAAGAACGGCAGTGCATTAACAACTAAAATGAAATATGTTGTTTTTCTAACCGGAGAAGAAAAAACGCCTCTACAAAACCAAGTTGAGAAATATATCAGACGGTATATTGGAGAAAAAGGATATACATTGGTGTCTCTTTGTTATGACGAAGAATCAGAGAAACTAGAATTGTACTCTCAAACATTATTGTCGGTTGAAAATGCGGTTGGGCTTATAGTTTTTCCTGTAAAAGAAAGCGAACGGCTAGAAAAAATACTTAGAATTGTGAAAGTACCGATTCTTTTTATTAATGATGTCATAGAGAGTATTCATGCAGATGCTGTTATATCCGATGATTATAATGGCGCTTATAGAGCTACGAATTATTTAATTAAAGGTGGGCATGAAAACATTGTGATATTGAGTAGCAGCGAAAATGATTACGTTGAAAGAATTGAAGGATATAAAAAAGCCTTGCAAGATAATGGGATTAAAGAAGAATCGGAGTATATTTTTTTAGGAAAAGAAACAAAGCAAGAAGTTTACGAAGCAATCAAAACATTTCAAAAATATGACAATAAGCCGACGGCGCTAATTCTATCTGATTACAAAGTAGTGGTTTCGGTTTTGAAATATTTTGATGAATATAACATCGCATGCCCTAAAGATTTATCAATTATTAGTTGTGATGATTTCGAATGGGCAAAGCTTCATAGCCCTGCAATTACAACTGTGGAGCCGAAAGTTAAAGAAATTGCAGAAAGAGCTTCATCGATCCTTTTGAAACGGGTACAAAAGAACTTGTTTGAAAATAACACGAAAATGAGTTTGGTTACAGTACCAGAAATAATTGTTTTGCCAACGATGCTTCATGTTAGAGATTCTACTAGAGGTATAGGTAGAGGACCGTTTGGAGAAAAGGCAGCTTCAATTGAGTCACTGTATTTAACTGATGATGAACGAAAAAAAGTACAAACGGGGAACTACACAGCGGCAATTTCTTTTCATTATACAGGGACTGCGTGGTCCAGACTTCATGAAAAAGGCATAAAAGATGAATTTAATTCATTGGGCATTTCACTATTAGCTGTTACGGATGCTCATTTCGACCCGGTTATGCAAAGCAAGCAACTAGAAAGTTTGGTTACATTAGAACCCGACGTTATTATCAGCATACCAACAGATCCTACAAGAACTGCAGATGCATATAAAAAAATTATCCAAAGTAAATCTAGGCTGGTTTTAATCACTAACGTACCTGATGGATTGAAACCGGGTGATTACGTGACGTGTATTTCTGTAAATGAACACTCTTACGGAAGATCTATTGGTCATGGTTTAGGTGAATATATGCGACAATTTAACAAAACTAATGTTGGAATGATTAATTATGGGATGGATTTTTATGCAACAAATCAAAGAGACAATGCGGCAGAACAAATTATCCTTGAAGAGTATCCGGAGTTGGTTGTTTGCGGAAAAGTTTCTTTTGATAATGAAGAACAAGTAAAAGAAAAGACTGTAGAGCTCATGAACGCTCATCCTGATATTGGTGGTATATATGTGTCTTGGGGAGGTCCAGCCATGTCTGCGGTAGAAGCTTTGCTGGAGATGGGAAGGACAGATGTTGTGTTGGCGACAGGTGATTTAGAATTTGATCTGGCCTTAAACATGGCAAAGGGAGGTATGGTTAAGGCCATTGGTGCCCAGAGACCATATGAGCAAGGCCAGGCCATGGCGTTGGCTGCGGCAAATAGCTTGTTAGGCAAGGAAGTGCCTTCTTTTGTAGGACTAGAACCATTATACGTTACTAGAGAAAACATACTGAAAACTTGGAAAATAATATTTAAAGAAATGCCACCACGAGAATTGATTGATTTTCTAGAAGTATAATAAGTTGCTAGGAAAGCCATTTTGAAACTATAAAAACTCGAAATGGCTTTAATAATATATCCGGTGGTTGTTAATTTATAATTAAAGCTGACTCACTTTGAGGTGTGATAATCAAGTATCATTTTCAACTTCATTGGTGTTGGCTTTTTTATATTCAAAAACGGTACGCCTGTCCGTATAAAACATAGCAGGAATGCCGTGTGTAGTTAGAATCTGATAAAATACGTTGTAGTATCGGTTCAAAATTTCTTATTCATCGAAATGTCCCCCTAAATATTACCCGTGGAATCGTCAATAGCGATGTGTAGTTGTGCTCTTGAATCTCCAAACCAATCATGGAGCGAGGCATCCATTTGAAGAATTTCTCCGAAGTATGCACACCGAGAGCGCCTGGAATGTGCATCTTCAAGATCCACAATTGAAGCTTGTAGATGATCTTGATCCCTTTTGGTCAAAGCTTCATTGTGCATTTTTTTAGGTTGGCCGCCATTTTCTTTTTAGTTTTCTTGGTGGTGTGAGGAGAAGCTATGTGCTCGTCATAAAGCATTTTAGAGTTTGCGGTAGCAGAGATTGCTATCTGATCATGTTTTTCATGAAGCTCACAAGCATAAGCAAATGTAGCGTCAAAGTATTTGTTGTTATACAGAGTGACGATATCTGTCTTTAATTCATCGCTAAAAACATGGGAAGGCTTGCGCCTTTGTTCACATGAAAAAAAGCGTTTTTTCTTTCTTTTTTATCTGGCTATAAGACGATTGACATGTCTGAGACTAAACCCTAGTTTAACTGCAGCACGCCTTTTGTTCCCGTCATGGTCTACTAAAGATTTTGTGATTTCATACTTCTCTTGTTCTGATATAGTTAAATCTATCCATTTTATTTTGCATGACCATCTTTTCTGGCTATTTAATCTTGAGATTATATCATACAATATATTTACCATTTGGGACATTATCACGTTTGGTTCATAAAAAATTCAAAAAAATAGACAAGATTCTTGACAGACATTGAAAGAAGTGTTAAACTCAAACCATAGTAAAATTTGCGCAAATAAATAACCAATTTTTTATTCAATCAAATATTTTATAAAGAGAGGGGTATTGTAATGAATTTAGGTTATATGACAAATGCTTTTGGTGCGTTAGTAGGCCATGGCGGTGGCGTCACTAACGTCAAAGATGTCCGTTATTTAACAATATGTGATGACGTATCAGCAATTAAAACGATTGCATCAAAAGGATACAAATTCATAGAGGTATTTGATGGGAATCTCTCGGAGTACGAAAGTGATCCGAATAAATTCACTCAAATATTGGAGGAGAATAATATTAAACTGTTAGGCGTATATATTGGTGCAAGCTTTATTTATAAAGATGCATTAGAAGATGAGCTTTTCAGAATTGAAAAAGTAACAACTTTAGCAAAAAAAATGGGTGCAAAACATATAGTGCTTGGGGGAGGAGCAGTAAGAGGGAAGGGGATCCTTGAGTCTGATTATGAACTTTTAGCAAAAGCATTAGATAAAGCTAATGAAATTATTAAAGGATATGGGCTTATCGCAAGTTATCATCCACATTTAGGATCAATTGCTGAAAAACCGGAGCAAATACATAAGCTTTTCTCATTAACAGATATTCCTTTCTGCCCTGACATTGCTCACTTGGTAGCTGGTGGGGGGGATGCATTGGAACTTGTCAAAAGATACTTTGATAGAATTGAATATATACATCTTAAAGATTGGGACAAACAAGAATTTGTACCATTAGGAAAAGGTGTTATTAACATAAGAGAAATAGTTCAATTTTTAAAAGACAAGCACTATAAAGGTGATTACTTGGTAGAAATTGATGGTTATTCAGGATTTCCAGAGGAAGCTTGCGAAACATCATACAAATTCCTTGAAGGTTTACTTTAAAAAAAGCAGAGAGTAAATCTTCTTAATTGATTATCTTATAATATGGAATGGAGGAACAGAATTATGAAAAAATTATTAGTAATTGTATTGATGCTATCAATTATGTTGGGGATGGTAGGTTGTGGCAATAACAATGATCAACAAAATAATACTGATGCGACAAACGATCAGTCACAAGATACCTCAAACGAATCGCATGGAATAACAGCGGAAGATGAAAACGAAATCAAGAGTGTAGGTCCGAATGGTGAAACCGCGGTTAATGCATTTACGCTAAGTTTGACGGATGCAGAAAAAAATCAAATAAGAGAAGGAGGCTTTAAAGCTGCAATTAGTTTCCATTATGGAGGAAATGATTGGTCTTCAACTCAATTAAAAGCGCTAAATGATACTTTTGCAGATTTAGGGATTGAAGTTGTTGGGGTTACCGACGCAAACTTTGCGCCTGAACAACAAGTATCTGATCTAGAAACATTGATGGCGCTGGATCCAGATGTCATTGTCAGCATACCGACCGACCCCGCAGCAACTGCAGATGCATTTCGACGTGTTTCTAATGCAGGCGTTAAATTGGTATTTATGGATAATGTACCCAATGGTTTTGTAGCAGGTGTAGATTATGTAAGTTGTGTCTCGGCAGACAACTATGGTAATGGTATTGTTGCTGCTGACTTGATAGGGGAAGCGTTGAATGGTAGAGGAAATGTCGGTGTTGTATATTTTGATGTTGATTTCTTTGTCACAAATCAAAGATTAGAAGCATTTAAAAAGACAATGGCTGATAAGTATCCAGACATCGAAATTGTGGCTGAAATGGGATTCCAAGATCCAAATGAAGCAAGTGGTGTGGCGGATGCGATGATCACAAAACATCCTAACTTGGATGCGATATTTGCACATTGGGACGTTCCAGCAGAAGGTGTTCTATCATCTTTAAGGGCTGCTGGAATCACGGATATCAAATTAAGCACAATTGATTTAGGAAATAATATTGCTAAAGAAGTAGCAGCAGGTAATATATTAGGGCTTGGTGCACAATTGCCATATGACCAAGGTGTGGCAGAAGCAACTTTAGCAGCTTATGCGCTGTTAGGTAAAGAAGCACCCGCATATGTTGCAGTACCTGCTAAACGTGTTGACAGAAATAATATTATTGAAGCTTATGAAAACATTTACAAAGTTAGTGCTCCTGATTGGCTTCTAAAAGCAAAAGAGAGTAGCAATTAGGCATTTGACAAAGTCTGTAGCACTACTTACATGAATAAAAGTTGCTACAGACTTTGCTTAAAAAAGAAAGGAACATATGAGATGGAACAACAAGTCATTCTCAAAATGAAGAATATTAAAAAAAGTTTTGGATCAGTATCTGTTTTAAAAAGTGTCAATTTTAATCTTAAAAAAGGTGAAGTTCATGCATTGGTAGGTGGTAACGGTGCTGGTAAATCTACATTAATGAAAATAATGACAGGTGTATATGCTTTGGATGAAGGTGAAATCTTTATTGAAGGGAAACTGACTAAAATAGAAGGATTGAAAGATGCCAAGGAAAGAGGTATAGCAATGATTTTTCAGGAGTTATCATTAATTCAGACAATGACTGTCGCTGAAAATATATTCCTTGGTGATGAACTAAAAAAGGGTGTCTTTAGAGATGTAGATGATATGAATCAGAAAACAAAGAAAGTTTTGCATGAATTAGGCATAGAAATTAATCCAAACACGCCAATGAACCAACTTAGCGTTGGAATGAGCCAGATGGTTGAAATTGCAAAAGCGATTTTGAAAAATGCAAAGATATTGATTTTAGATGAACCTACAGCGTCTCTTTCCACTGCTGAAACAAAACAATTATTTAAAATCATTAGAGATTTAAAGACGAAAGGTGTTTCTATGGTTTATATTTCACATAGGATGAATGAGATTATTGATATTGCTGATTCCATATCCATTTTAAGAGATGGAGAATTAGTTTTAACGGAGTCAGTTCAAAACATTAATTTGGATCAAATCATAAATCATATGACAGGAGGAGAGGATTCTCGAAAAAAGTTCGAGTGGATAGAAAGACACTATGATTTAAATGGTGAAGATTTACTTAGTGTTCAAAATCTAAAGGTTAATGATCGCATCAATAATATTTCGTTCTTGCTTAAACCGGGAGAGATCTTAGGGATAGCTGGACTAATGGGTAGTGGTCGAACTGAGATTTTGGAAACATTGTTTGGATTAAGGAAAAAAATTTCTGGTACGGTTTTAGTTCAAGGGCAGGCTGTTGAATCCAGACATTCAAGTGATGCTATAAAAGCGGGGTTTGCTCTTGTGCCGGAAGATAGAAGAAAGCAAGGATTGATATTAGAAAATTCGGTTAAAGAAAACTGTATTTTGCCAATTATAAAAAACTTAACAAGAAAAGGATTTATTATTGAGAGGGTTGCAAATGAGGTAGTAAGAAAAAATGTTTTGGAATTAAATGTTGTCACGAACAGTATCCATAAAACAATTAAACTTTTATCAGGAGGAAATCAACAAAAAATAGTGATTTCAAAGTGGCTAAATACAAATCCAAAAATTATGATGCTAGACGAGCCTACGGCTGGGGTTGACATAGGTGCTAAGTCAGAAATACTTCAGATAGTTCGGAAGTTCGCAGATGAAGGAAATGGCGTAATATTAGTTTCCTCCGAACTGACAGAGTTGTTGGCAACTTGCGATAGGATAATAATTTTATTTGATGGACGAATTACGGGTGAAATGCCTCGTCAAGATATTAAGTCAGAGGAGGAACTTCAGTATGCAATACAAAAAAGCCAATAGTGAGAATAGATTCTCACTAAAGAATATTCAATTCAGCAAATATATGGTGTACATCGTTTTCTTTGTAGCATTTATATTGTTTGCTATCACATTAAATGACAAAGGATTTACTAGCAGTCGAAATCTAATGAACGTGTTGCGTCAAACGGCTATGATTTCTATAATGGCAGCGGCTGGTACTTTCGTAATTGCAGCAGGTCAAATAGACTTGACAGTTGGTTCTGTAGCAGCTATGACTGCTATGATTTCAGCATTAGTGCTTCAATCTACAAATTCTATAGTACTTGCTATAATTTGCGGACTAGGAGTTGGTTTAATTGTTGGCTTAGTCAATGGCTTGTTGGTTACTAAGTTAGGTATTCCTTCTTTCTTAGCTACTTTAGGTATTATGTCAGCAGTTAGGGGTAGTGCTATGTGGATAACGGATACCGCTGCTGTACCTATTGAAAATAGTACTTTTAATAAGGTTTTTGGAATTGGTGATGTAGGCGGTATTTCTGTATTGATATTGTGGACTATCTTTATTTACATAATAGCTGTAATTGTTTTTAATAAAACAGCATTTGGAAGACACGTACTTGCAACAGGGGGGAATGAGGTATCGGCAAGATATAGCGGGGTTAAAACAGATCGCATTAAAAGATCAGTTTTTATTATATCGGGTTTATGTGCCTCTTTTGCAGGAATACTATATGCAGCGCGCATGCAAGCAGGGAGATTCTCATTTGGTCAAGGCGATGAATTGACAGTTATAGCGGCAGTTGTTCTTGGTGGTGCAGCCATGAGTGGTGGAAAGGGTTCTATCATAGGTGCATTGACTGGTTCAGTCTTAATGGGTATTATAAACAATGCTTTGATTTTAGCAGGTTTAAGTACAGCGCAACAAACTATTGTAAAGGGATTAATTATTGTTTTAGCAGTTGCTTTGAGTAATTTTTCACAAAATAAAAAATAACAAAATATAGGAGGTCGAATTTATATGAAAAAATTAAATATAGGATTGGTTGGGGCTGGGTTTATGGGTAAAGCCCATTCTGTAGCTTTTTCAAATATGCCCAAATTTTTCTGGCCAGCACCTGCGGTACCTGTTTTTAAAACAATTTGTGACATTGAAGAGGATATCGCAAATCAAGCTAAGGATCGTTTTGGTTTCCAAAAATGTTGTACTGATTGGAGAGATATTATAACAGATAATGAAATCGATGCGGTCATCATCTGTACACCGAATGACTCTCATGCAGAAATTGCTATCGCAGCTTTAAATTCCGGGAAGCATGTTCTTTGTGAAAAACCGATTGCAAGTACAAAAGAAGAGGCACAGGCAATGGCTGATGCAGCTGAAAAGGCGAGAAATAAAGGAATTATTAGTATGTGTGCCTACCAATACAGAAGAATTCCAGCTATTGAATTAGCTAAAAAGTTTATTGATGAAGGATCAGTTGGTAAGATTACAAATGTGCGTGCTACTTACTTGCAAAGCTGGAGTGCAGACCCGTCATCTCCATTATCATGGAGATTCCAAAAAAATAGAGCTGGCGCCGGTACATTAGGTGATATAGCATCACACGTTATTGACATATCACAATTTTTGGTTGGAGATATATCAGAAGTTGTATCAACTGTTAAAACATACATAAAAGAAAGACCTGTTCAAAAAGGTGGAGTAGATTTGTTAGGTACAGTTAAACTTGATGAAGGTTCTGAGAAAGCCCCAGTCGATGTAGATGATGAAGACTTGTTTTTAGTTAAATTTAAAGACGGTGCTGTCGGAAGTATTGAAGCGACAAGAAATGCATGGGGTAGAAACAACTTCATAAC
The DNA here is from genome assembly GCF_900128885.1 of Alkalibacter saccharofermentans DSM 14828. NCBI lineage: Bacteria > Bacillati > Bacillota > Clostridia > Eubacteriales > Eubacteriaceae > Alkalibacter > Alkalibacter saccharofermentans. Next base: position 24,386 of record NZ_FQTU01000004.1, on the reverse strand, counting down.
AATCGAAGTCCATGGTACAGAAGGGTCATTATTCTTCAACTATGAAAGATTAAATGAGCTTCAAGTATGTTTTGCAAAAGATCCTGATGATAGGAGAGGCTTCAAAACAATTTATACTGGACCAGCTCATTTCCATGGCGAAGTTACTTGGAATATCCCAGGGATGAATATTGGTTATGGTGAGCTTAAAACAATTGAAGCTTATGAATTTGTAAAAGCTGTAGTTGAACAAAAGCAACCGTCTACAACGTTTTTTGAAGGTAATAAAGTGGATAAAGTATGCACAGCGGTATTAAAGTCATCTCAATCCAATCAATGGGAAATGGTAAAATAAGAGACAATGTTTAATGCAGGTTTAGTTGTGTGAAAACAATTTGAAATTAGAGTTGCAGGATTTAAGGATATAATGGAGAAGATTGCCTTTGTGCTTCTTGGATAATTCCTTGCATAAATACAAATTATAGACAAAGCACGGATTTGGGAATTATCCCTTCTCCGTGTTTTTGCAATTCAATATTTATTCAGACTTTTAAAATTGTATTTTAATGAGATTTGTTTTTATACATTAGTTTTTGTATTACTTCTTCAAGAAAAATAAAAAATATAGTTCTTGATTTGTTTTTGGTAATCTAGAAGTGCAATAATAATAAGGGCATGCGGATGTTTTTTTGGACTCTTTTTTAGACAATACCAAGACTTTTCCGGTAAGCAATTATGCTCTTACCCCCAAGTTTCATTTTGACTCTGTCATTATTGTACCATTTTAAATACTGATCAAGTATTCTAATGAAGTCTTCAATGGTGACATTCCTCCATTTGCAATTGTAGAACATCTCGTTTTTGATTCTGCCAAAAAATCCTTCGCAAGGAGCATTGTCAGGGGTGTAGCCTTTCTTTGACATGGATCGCTTCAGTCCAGCTTTTTCTATTAAGTGAATCCAATCTGGCCAACGATAATGGCTTCCCCTATCAGAGTGAATAATGGGAGTTTCTCCTTCAACCAAAGTAGTTATTGCTGATTCAAGCATACTAGTAGTCAACTCAGCATCAGGATGATTGGATATGCTCCACTGAACTACCTTTCCATCAAAGCAATCTATGATTGGTGAAAGATATACTTTCCCTGCGGGTAGCCTGGATTCGGTAATATCTGTCAGCCATTTACTGTTTGGCTTATCTGCAGTAAAATCGCGTTGAATTATATTATCAGGTGCTGGTGAGAGTTCACCTTTGTAAGAGTTGTATTTTTGGTTTTCTTTGTTTGTCAGATTGGCTAGACTGATGCCCGGTTCTTTTTTAAATGTATCTATTTCATCTTTAAGCTTGTCTTTAGTTAAATTTAGATATATATTCATTGGTATGTGCAACTCCTCTTGAAACAGTTCTCTTTTCTAATTCTAAAGTGTCTCTCGGTTAACGTTATGGAGTTCTGCAACAACCGTAGCACTTTCTTTTCGGAAGTAGAGTTCAGAGACTGCTTTTAATTTATGCTCCTGAGAATATTGTACATTACTTCTACCTATTTTTTTCTCTTCTGGAGCAATTTCAGCTACCCATTTTCTAAGTGTTTCTCTTGACGGATATCCCAATGCTTTGACTGTCCTAGAACAATTTTTACCTCTTTCAAGGTAATATTCAATAGCAATGCCAATCTCTTCTTCAGTGTATCGAGGTTTCATTTTACATGGATCCTTTTCAGTACCATCAAGTAGTTGTTGTTGGTATTCAGCATACCATTTTTTTAGTGTTCTATAGTTCGGATAACCTAAATCTCTTATTACACCAGCTATACACTTATCGTATTTTAAATACAGATGTATCGCTCTGTTTCTTTCTTCTCGGGAATACATAGACACCCTCCTAAACTATTTTGTCCAAGATTTTGTCCGCATGCCCAAATTGCATTTACATATTGCCAAACACACGTAACCCTAATATCATATAGTATGAAATATGCTATAATTATTATAGAAGCTTGTATTTAGATTTTTGACTTCTGAGAAAGATGTCGCTTCAGGCTAAAAGGGGTATTAAGGGAGGAAAAATTATTATGAAGCAGTGGTATGAAAAGCTTTTTGAAAACTATGCAGATAATTACGACAAGGAAGTTTTCACTCAAGGCACGTTAGGAGAATGCGATTTTATTGAAGAAGAAATCGCCTATGACAAATCCCTTAAGATAATAGATGTGGGTTGTGGCACGGGCAGACATGCCATTGAGCTTGCAAAAAGAAGATACGACGTAACGGGAATCGATTTGTCTGATAACCAACTTGATAAAGCCAGGGAAAAGGCATTGTCAGAAGGTCTGAAAATCGATTTTTTTAAGCACGATGCCAGAAACCTGCCCTATGAAGACCAGTTCGATCTTGCCATCATGCTTTGTGAGGGAGGATTTCCTTTAATGGAAACAGATGAGATGAATTTTGAGATACTCAAAAACGTCTCGAATTCACTTAAGAGCTCTTCAAAATTTATCTTTACGACTCTAAACGGTTTGTTTCCGATATTTAATTCCATAGATGATTTTCATGAAACAGGAGCTGCAGAAGATGGTGCTAAATATAAAAGCAGCGGTTTTGATCTGATGACTATGAGAGACTACAACGTAACTACATTTACAGATGATGACGGGGTCGAACATGAATTGAAATGCGATGAAAGGTACTACATGCCAAGCGAGATAACCTGGCTTTTGAAGTCTTTAGGCTTTAAAAAGGTAGATATATATGGTGCAAAACTGGGAGCCTATTCGAGAGAAGACAAGCTTAGCATTGAAGATTATGAAATGCTTGTAATTGCAGAAAGATAATAAATCGCAAAATTAGGAGCACTAAATAATTATGAGATATAAGAGCAGATAAGGAGATGACCGTGGTGAAAACATTTGAATACAAATGCGTATGTATTTGGGGGCTTGGAGAAAGCACGACTAGAAAGCTAAACGAATATGGCAGGGAAGGCTGGGAACTTGTCGAAGTAGTTTGGTGCTGGCACTACTTTAAAAGAGAGTTGGCTGAAAAGTTTTAATAAAAGATTGTAGCATTAGTATATTGAAAACAAAAATAAATAAGAGTATCTCTACGACCATTAGCGAAACTCTTATAATACGAGGACGATGCAACATGAAAAGAATGAGGCAAATATTTATAAGAGGTCTGTTTTCTCTATTGCCGATAGCTGCGACGATATACTTGATACAAATAATGTTTAGCTTCATGGATGATATTATCGGGAGGCACATAGAAAGCTTATTTGGCATATCAATTCCGGGAATAGGAATTTTCATTACGATTATTTTGATTATGATAACGGGCACTCTAGTCTCAAACGTTGTAGGTGAAAGACTGTTTCATCACGGAGAAAAGTTGCTGCACAAAATCCCAATAGTTCCGAAGGTCTATTTTGGGATTAAGCAGATAATAAACGCCTTCACTCTCGAGGGGAAGAATATATTCAACAAAGTAGTCTTGGTCGAATATCCAAGGAAGGGAACATATGTAGTAGGATTTTTAACAGGTGAAAGCGGCGGGGAGATACAGCAAAAGACTGAAGCAAAGCTTATGAACGTTTTTATACCTACGACTCCAAACCCCACATCCGGGATGCTTGTGCTGGTGCCGAGTGAAGAGGTGACCTATTTGGACATGTCCGTAGAGGAAGGCTTGAAGCTGATAGTAAGCGCCGGGGTGGTAGTGCCCGAGGAGCTAGGTGGATCATATCAATCATAAACAATTTTTTAATAGGATCCACTACGGCATCGACGAGAAATGGAAACAACAGTCAAGATAATATCGACCTTTCATAAATAGAGGAGATGGGAATGATGATGAGTTATCGCGAAGAAAATGTAGCTATACAGGGTAAATACCAGTTACAGGGAACTCTTGAAATCCCTATAGGAGAGGGACCTTTTGACGCAGTATTAGTGATAGCGGGTTCTGGCAGCGGTGACAGGGACGGGAATTTCAAAGCTGGAAAACTTTTCCCTAATATTTACAAGAACGTTGCCAACTATATCAGCAGCCTGGGGTTCATCACTCTAAGAGTAGATAAAAGGGGATGTGGTGAAAGCTCAGGGAATTTTCTGGAGACCGGTTTGTTCGATCTTGTAGATGATATACTTTCGAGTATTGAATATCTTAAGAACCATCCTTTGGTTGAGAAGGTTATTTTATTGGGGCACAGCGAAGGAGCGACTTTGATTGCAGCTGCCAACGCAAGATGCCCCGTAGATGGACTTGTTTTTCTTTCGGGAGGAGCAGAATCATTGCCTGATGCCCTCGTGAGGCAAAGAGAATTGGCTAAGAATGAAATTGTGAACATGAAGGGCTTTAAGGGCATTATAACGAGGTTGCTGAAAGTCGACGAAAAGGTTGAGAAGCAGGCTAAGAAACTTAATGACAAGATTATGGCAAGCAATAAAGATGTCATAAAATATCAATTCCAAAAAATTAATGCAAAATGGTTTAGAGAGCACTATCAATATGATGTTTTTGAAGATTTAAAAAAAGTCGAGTGTCCATCACTTGCAATAAATGGAGATAAGGATATTCAGATTACTCCAGATAAAGCTCATGATTTGTCATCATATGTAAAAGGGCCAGCTTGCACCCATGTAATTGAAAATATGGACCATTTGCTTAAAGAAGTAGACAAGGAAGCACCTATTTTAAGTGCAGCAAAGGCATACAAGGAAAATCAGGATAAGCCTATGCACCCGGTGCTGGAACTAAGGCTAAAAGAATGGTTAGAGATGTACTATCCAAACGAGGTTATAGGAGGCAGCCATGAAGTGGAATGATAAATTTGATTCTGATAATGTCCCTGACATAGAGGATATCAGAAGGTTCATAGGCGATAAAGCCGGCTTATGGGACGATTTGACTGACTACTTAAGGGATACTTATAAAGTTAGACCGGATTTTGACTACAGCCGGTGTTCAGCTCAGCCCGGTTGGAATATAAAATACAAAAGAAGCGGGAAATCACTGTGTACAATATATCCGATGGATGGGTACTTTATCGCATTAGTGGTAGTAGGCAATAAGGAAGAAGAAACCGTAAAAGATCATTGCAATGAGGGATTGTTTACTCCCTATGTGTCTGAACTGTACAAAGCCACAGGTTTTTCAGCAATGGGAAAATGGCTGATGATAAAGGTGACAAATCGAGAGATACTTGAGGATGTGAAGAAATTGGTTGGGATAAGAATAAAGCCACAAAACCTCCAAGAGTGATCTCAAACCGCTTGACATGGTTATAACAAAACTTTATAATTATACATACATATACAAGCTATGAAAGCTTGATCGCAGATATCTGCAAGGCTTGCACCATCGGTGCATGTTTTTTGTAGTTTATGGGATGAAACCAGGAGGTTGCCGTTGATTGCAATCTCTTTTTTTTGTAATCAACACTCGATGTTAAACTACAAGAGAGGATTCCTTTTTAGTGAAAAAATTTATATTCAAACGATTGATTCAAATCATACCCATTATACTGGGGATTACATTTTTGTCTTTCGCCTTGATGCATACTGCTGCAGGAGATGCAGTGGATACCCTTTATGACAGCAATTCCAGTGGGGTTTCAGAACAAATCAAGGAAGAGAGGAGAGCGGAACTAGGGTTAGACCAGCCATTTATGGTTCAATATTCTAAGTGGCTAAAAGGGGTTTTAACAGGAGATATGGGGATTTCTTATATTTCGGGAAAACCGGTATTTGAAACCTTCATATCAAAATTGCCGGCTACGGTTTATTTGATGCTGACGTCAATAGTTTTAACCTTGCTTATAGCTGTTCCCCTTGGAATTCTAGCAGCGAGGAATCGAAACCGACTGCTGGATTACAGTATCCGGTTCTTAAGCTTTATGGGTAACTCGATGCCGAATTTTTTCGTATCACTTTTGCTTATATATTTTTTTGCATTGAAGTTAAAGATCCTTCCTGTAATGGGATATGGCAGCAGCCCTTTGGTGAGCGTGATTTTACCTACATTGACGCTAACTATATCCATGGCATCAAAGTATTTGCGCCAAGTAAGAGTTGCGGTATTGGAAGAAATGAACAAGGATTACGTTTTAGGTGGAAAAGCTCGTGGAATACGAGATAATGTGATTTTTTATCGCAGCATCCTCAAAAGTTCAATGCTGACTATAATAACGCTGCTGGCGCTATCAATAGGATCATTGCTTGGCGGAACGGCAATCGTCGAATCCATATTTATGTGGGACGGCGTGGGTAAATTAGCGGTGGATTCTATAACCATGCGTGACTATCCTATGATACAGGCCTATGTCATATGGATGTCATTTATTTATGTGGCAGTAAATCTAATCGCTGATATGACTTATCAGTATTTGGATCCTCGCATCCGCTTGAATCAGGAGGATTAGATGAAAAACACAAATGCGATGGAAGTTTCATCAAAAGGATATTTAAATATCAAAAAAGGGAAGGCAGCTTGCTTTAAGCTTTATTTGTTGTGCGCCTTAACGGGGATTCTGCTTTTGGTTACATTTTTTTCACCTCAATTAGTTCCATACGATCCCTATGAACAGAACTTATCTGAAGCGCTTCAAGGACCAAGCAATGCCCATTTGCTTGGTACAGACCGTTTCGGCAGGGACATGTTCTCTAGGATATTGGTTGGGGGGCAGACCACTATACTTACTTCCCTGTTGCTTGTAGGCATAATAACTTCTGTAGGTACGATTGTAGGCGTTGCTTGTGGGTACAAAGGCGGTAAATTCGATTCGTTTATTATGCGTATTTCCGATGTGTTTCTTGCTTTTCCCGGCATGGTTTTTGCCATAGCGGTTGCATCCGTGTTGGGAGGCGGCATCATGAACGCTGTAATTGCTCTGGCATGCATTTCTTGGCCAAAGTACGCAAGACTGGCAAGAGGGCAGGTTCTATCGGTAATGAGCATGCCTTTTATATCTGCAGCAAGGTTAAGCGGATCGAATTCGATGAAGATAATAATAAAGCATATTTTGCCTAACATTTCAGGAACGATACTGGTAACAGCATCCCTTGATATCGGAACGATAATTATGGAGCTGGCAGGCTTATCCTTTCTTGGACTAGGGGCAATGCCCCCAATTCCAGAGTGGGGTTCGATGATGTCAAACGGAAGGAGCATGCTGCAAACATCCCCGTGGACGGTTTTAGCACCCGGATTTGCCATATTTATAACTGTAATGTTGTTTAACTTGCTGGGAGATACCCTTAGAGATGTATTTGATCCAAAAACTAAAATATAAGGAGTCTTGACATGAATAAAAGATATAGGATTTTCAGTTTGTTTATTACCTCCATATTGGTTTTGACGATGTTGTCCGGTTGCGAAAATACGGGCTCGACGTCACAGGAAAAAACCTTTAATTACGGAACGATGGCCTATGGAGTGGCTATGGGAAATACAGGTTTAAATCCACATGAAGGATACAGCGGGTGGTCAACAATCAGATACGGGGTAGGTGAAACCCTGTTTAAGTTTAACGAATCCATGGAATTAGAACCTTGGTTGGCAACCGATTATGAACAGATTGACGAGTATACGGTTAGAATAAACTTAAGGGAGGACGTGACATTTTCTAATGGAAACAAGATGACAGGAGAGGCTGTTAAGGACTGTCTGGAAAATTTAATAGCAGTTCACGATAGAGCGCCTTCAGATCTTCAAATCAAATCCATAGAAGCAGATGGACAAAGCATCACGATAACTTCTAATATCAAGGTACCCGGATTCGTAAACTACCTATGTGACCCATATGGCGCGATAATTGATATGGAAGCTGGAGTTACTGAAGATAAAAATGTCGTGGGGACAGGCCCATATATTGCCACTAGAGTCACCGATACAGAAATCAATTTGACATCCAATGATAATTATTGGGATGGAGAAGTAATTGTTAATAATATAAATGTAAAAAGCATCACAGATGGAGATACATTGACAATGGCGCTTCAAAGCGGCGATATCGACGCAGCACAAGGGCTTCCCTATGTAAGCCTTCAATTGTTTCAAGATGACCCGGATTATACGATCAGTTCTACCAATACCTCCAGACTGTATCAGGCAGCTTTAAACTTTCGGTCTGAATTGATCCAAGATGACGCAGTGAGAGAGGCCATGGCTTTGAGCATGGATAAGGAAGGTTTTACAAGCGTTCTCCTTCAAGGAAACGGATCTCCTGCAATCGGGCCATATCCGGCAAACTTCACCTTCGGCGGAGATGCGTTAAAGGCTGATGAGTACGACGTTGAAAAAGCCGGGGAGATTCTTGAAAATGCAGGCTGGATAGATTCTAATGGAGACGGGATACGTGAAAAAGATGGGAAGAGATTGACAATAAGGTGGCTTACATACACCTCAAGGCAAGAGCTTCCGCTATTGGCAGAATCAGTTCAGGCAACGTATAAAGAGGCGGGAATCGAGGTGTTGGTAAATGCTACGGATAACTTTAGGGACTTTCTCCAATCTGGAGAATACGATGTATATGCAAGCGCCTTCGTCTCTGCTCCAACCGGCGATCCGCAGTACTACTTCACCACCCACGTTGTAGACGACTCGGATTACAACAGGGGGCATTATCATAATGACAATGTAGAAAAACTGGTAGAGCAGTTGAGAGACGAGTTCGATACTGAGAAAAGAAGCGAGCTTGCAGTTAAAATTGCACAGCAAGTACTGGATGACCGTGCATATATCTACGCGTCACATTTAAAGATGTCCTTTGTAATGAGAGAGGGGGTTGCCGGTTTTATTGCACATCCATCGGACTATTATGAAATCACTTCAAAACTGGATATATATAAATGACCAAGCCATTATTTGAAATGCGTCAAGTCGAAGTGAGCTATAACGGGGAACCTGTGGTTTTTGATATGAATCTAAAACTTGACAAAGGAGAAGTACTGGGAATCGTTGGAGAATCAGGCAGCGGAAAAAGCACTCTGGCGAAGGCAGCCATGGGTCTTTTGGGAAGCGAAGGCAGCGTAACCAAAGGAAGCATCATCTTTAAAGGAAACACTCTATTGGATATGTCCAAGGAGTCTTTAAGACGGTTAAGAGGACCCCATATGGGGATGATATTCCAAAACTGCGAAAGTGCGCTGTGCCCTCTTCGAACAATTGGCGATCAATTATTTGAGGCTTTGCAGGAGCATGGGCAAAGGAATCGTAAAGATGCCAGAGAACAAGCACTTGTGATGTTTAAGAAAATGAATTTGCATGATGGTAACCGGATCTTAAAAAGCTATCCTTTTGAACTTTCCGGCGGAATGAATCAAAGAGTGGGGATTGCCATGGCGATGATGTTTAAACCGGAGCTGCTAATTGCCGATGAGCCCACCTCGGCACTAGACGTGATATCACAAGCCAAGGTCGTTGAGGAAATAACCAGTTTAAGGGAAGAATATGGAATATCCATGGTTATTATCACCCACAATATAGGACTCGTGTCTAAGATTGCCGATAAAATAGCCGTGATGCACCAGGGACGACTTGTGGAATATGGTGATGCTGGCGCTGTTATAAATAATCCCAAAGAAGACTACACACAAAAATTGATTCAGTCCGTACCAAGAATCAGGAAAGGGTAAGGAATGATACCTGTACTGGAACTTAAGAATATCCATAAAAGCTATCGCAGAAAAAACAGCACTGTGCAAGCAGTCAAGGGCGTGGAGTTTAAGATTTTTCCCGGAGAGTGTCTTGGACTTGTAGGTGAAAGCGGCTGCGGCAAAAGCACTCTTGCAAAACTCATAACAGCATCTGAGTCTGCAGACAGAGGAGAAATTTATATTAAAGGCAATAAAATACTTGAAGGAGGTAAAAACTCACATAAGATGATTTGCGAAACGGTGCAGATGGTTTTCCAAGTACCTGTAACCTCATTTAACCCGAGACAAAGGCTTGGAAACAGCATTATGGAGGGTATGATAAATCGTGGGATCGGTAAAAAAGAGGCTCGTGATAGAGCTGGTGAATACTTGGAAATCTGCGGGCTTGCGAAAGAGTACGCAGAAAGGTATCCTCATCAAGTCAGCGGAGGAGAATGCCAGCGAGCGTCTTTTGCAAGGGCGATAGCGGTAAATCCAAGCCTTCTGATCTGCGACGAAGCAACCAGCGCCCTGGATGTTACGATACAGGCTCAAATAATCAAGCTGATTGGAAAACTAAAAAAAGAGAACAATACTGCGTACCTGTTCATCAGTCATGATATAGCGGTGGTACAGGAAATCTGCGACAGGATGATTATCATGCATCAAGGCCAGATCGTGGAAGAAGGTAGGCCGGACGAAATAATATCAAACCCGAAGAATGAGTACACAAAAATATTGATAGATTCTTGCTTGTAATAAAAGACCCCCAATCCTAACCTCTATTCTAACTAAAGGGTGGATTGGGGGTTTCTTAAAATAGTTTTTGGATTTCTGCAGGCTTTAATACCTTGCCCGTGCTCTTAACCTCGCCATTTATTACAAGTGCAGGAGTGTTCATGACACCGTATTCCATGATGTCTTTTAAATCCTCCACTTTTTCAATGCTGGCTTCTATGTTGGCGGCTTCAAGTGCTTTTTTTACATTTTCCTCGAGTGTTTTGCACTTTTTACATCCTGTTCCTAAAACTTTGATTTCCATTTCATATCCCTCCTAAATTTTTATAGATATTAGTTTTAATGAAGTATTAAATTGAAAAAATATCCTACAAGAATTATTCCTGAGCCTGTTATGATGATAAATACTGCCAAGAGCTTCGGCTTTATTACTTTTCTAAGAAGTATCATGGCAGGCACGGACATGGCGGCAACCGACATCATAAAAGAAAGCGCGGTGCCCATTCCCATACCCTTGGCTATTAGGGCTTCAGCGATTGGTATAGTTCCGATGACATCGGCATAAAGTGGAATCCCAATGGCAACACCTACAAGAACGGCAAAGGGGTTGTCAGGACCTGCGTATCTTGTCAATATCTCTTCCGGAGCCCAACCGTGTATTGCAGCACCAAGACCAATTCCGATCATCAGATAAATCCAGACATGGCTAACTATGCTCTTAACTTCTTCAACAGCATATTCAACCCTGTCTCTTTTGGTCATTTGTTGTATTTCAACTTCCTTTGAAGATATCTCATAGACATAGCCTTCGACTTCGTTTTCAAGGTTAAGCTTGCCTATCAGGGTACCCCCGATAATTCCTATTAAAACACCCATCAGTATATACAAAGCCACGACTCTCCAGCCAAATGCCGCCAACAGAACCACTATTGCCCCTTGATTGATCAGAGGAGAGGTAATAAGAAACGAGAAGGTGGCACCCAGTCGTACGCCGCTCTCTACAAAACCTATGAAAATAGGCACAGATGAGCATGAACAAAAGGGTGTGACGGTGCCAAGGAGCGATGCCATGATGTTTCCCTTTATGCCACCGACTTTTTCAAGCATTTTCTTAGTCCGTTCCGGAGGGAAGTAGCTTCTCACATATGATATTATAAATATCATTATACTAAGGAGCATAAGAATTTTGATTACATCGTAAATAAAAAAATGTATCGCTGAACCAAGCTTCGTCTCCATAGACAAATTAAATACGTTTTCTACCAGTGATTCTGTTAAATTGTAAAGCCATTCAAACTTAAGCATGCTTGTGAGCAAGCTCCATGCGTCGTTTAAAAATTCAAGCATTTTTCTCTACCTGCCTTTGTATTTTATGTTTTTGAATTAATTTGCAAAGTCCTTGACCTGGATGTATCTGTCCACATCGTTTAACCTTTCTATGTCGTTCATTATGGTTTCATCAGACTTTAAGTTGTCAAAAGTTATATTAAGGATATCGGTTAAACCGATATTTGACGTATCCAAGGAGTAGAAGGAAAGCTTTTCTTGTTTCGTGACCGTTACCAGTCCTAAGTCCCTCAATCTACCAAGGTTTTTGGATATTTTTGGTTGTGTCTCATCCATTATCGCCTGAAGCTGACATACGCATAGGGTTTTTGAATTTAGAAGCAGCAAAATTCTCAAACGGGTTTCATCAGATAAGATCTTGAAAATATTAGTCATTGCGTTCATATGAACACCTCACATTCACATCATGCACATATACACATATATGCATATGTACATGATAAATCAAAAAGATAGACTTGTCAACTTAAAACAAAAAGAACCGCTTCTTTGTTTTTAACCTTGCAATGAGTATGTATTTTCAATCAGGGGTATCAAATATAAGAGGCTTGTATACAAATAAATTGCCTTGGAGGAATTTTATGTACAAGATATTGGTTATTAACCCGGGATCCACATCCACAAGATTGGCGTTGTATGAAGAGGGAATAGAGCTTTTCAGAGAAAAAATAAATCATCCTAAGGAAGAGTTGAACGTCTACAAAAGCGTTATGGAACAGTGTCCATTAAGAAAAGATGCAGTGATCAATATGTTAGACAAGTGGAAAGTGCCAATCAATGAATTGGCGGCAGTAGCGGGAAGAGGAGGCACTTTGAGGCCTATTAAAAGCGGAACTTACATTGTCAACCAACGCATGATAGAAGACTGTATAAGGGGCGTGGGCGGCCATCATGCTTCAAACCTAGGTGCTGTTATTGCCAGCGAGATTGCCGCTAAGGCTGGTATTCCGGCTTTTGTGGTGGATCCACCGGTAGTCGATGAATTAGGTGAGCTTGCCAGGATAACGGGCTTGCCTGAAATAAAAAGAAAAAGCAGGTTTCATGCCTTGAACCAAAAAGAGTGCGCTAAGGCTGCAGCCAATGAACTAGGCAAGAGCTATCAAGAAGCTAGAATTATCGTAGTTCATTTGGGCAGCGGGATTTCAATAGGAGCCCATATTTGCGGTCAGGTGGTAGATGTCAACGACTGCTATGATTCGGAAGGGCCGATAATGCCGGAAAGGGCTGGAACTTTGCCGGCTGGAGATCTCGTCAAGATGTGTTATTCCGGCAAATTCACCTTGGAAGAGATGCAAAAAAAGCTTACCGGAAAAGGCGGAGTATATGCCTATTTAGGGACAAGTGACATGATAAGCGTCAAGGGGAAAGTTAATCTAGGGGATAAGGCGGCAAAGCTCTTATACGACGCCATGGCTTATCAGGTATCGAAATTTGTGGGGGCGCTATCAACGGTTCTTGAAGGTAATGTGGACTGCATCGCAATGACAGGTGGACTGGCTGGTGACGATGATTTTATAAAGATGGTATCTTGCAGGGTAGACTGGATAGCTCCGGTGAAGGTTTATCCAGGAGAAATGGAAATGGAAGCACTGGCAAAAGGTGTGCTTGAGGTTTTGCAAGGAGCTGTAGAAGCAAAAATTTACTGTGATGATTCTATAATTGATTAAAGGTCGGGGGTAGATATGAGCGCAAAAAGATTCAATGTCATTATTGATCAGGAAAGGTGCAAGGGATGTGGGTTGTGCTTAAGATTTTGTCCGGCAAGCATTTTGAAAATAGACACAGAGAAGCTTAACAAAAAAGGATATCATCCCTCCTCGGTGATTAAGATGGAAAGGTGCCTCGGATGCGGCAACTGTTCAGTCGTATGTCCAGATGCAGCCATAACGATTCAACTTTTAGAAGGCAAGGAAGGTGGAGGTTATGAGTGAAAAGCTAATGAAGGGAAATGAAGCTCTAGGTGTTGCTGCAATCATAGGGGGTTGCAGGCATTATTTTGGATATCCCATAACTCCACAAAGCGAATTGATGGAATGCATGGCAAGAAGGCTGGATAAAGTGGGAGGAACCTTTCTTCAGGCAGAAAGCGAAGTTGCCGCAATCAATATGGTTTATGGTGCTGCGGCTGCAGGAAGCAGAGTCCTTATATCATCCTCTTCTCCCGGGATCGCGTTGATGCAAGAGGGCATAAGCTATCTGGCAGCAGCTCAGCTTCCCTGCGTAATAGTCAACGTATCAAGAGGAGGGCCGGGGCTTGGAAACATACAGCCTTCTCAGGCAGACTATTATCAAAACACTAAAGGGGGAGGAAACGGAGATTATAGAACTATCGTATATGCCCCTGAAAGCATACAGGAGGCGGCTGATATAATGATAAAAGCCTTTGACATCGCAGACAGGTACAGAAATCCTGTTATCATTTCCGCAGATGGCATGCTGGGGCAGATGATGGAGCCTGTTGATTTGATGACTCCGGTAAAAGAAAAAAGGGCTGAAAGCAAAAGTTGGGCTCTAACGGGAACCAGAGGGAGGAGAAAAAAGAATATAATAACTACCCTTTATCTAAATGCTGAGGAGCTGGAAGGCAAAAATAAGGAACTAAAGAAAAAGTACGACCTGATAGAAAAAAATGAAACCAGATACGAGCTGTACAATATGGAAAAGCCTGTTTTTATAGTAGCAGCCTATGGCACGACGGCTAGGATCGTTAGGAGTTCTATAGAAATTTTGAAAAACGAAGGGTTAGCAGTCGGACTCATTAGACCAATATCGCTGTGGCCTTTCCCTCATAAAGCCTTCGAAGGGCTGCCAGATGGGGTCAAGGGAATCGCAGCCATTGAAATGAGCATGGGTCAGATGATAGATGATGTAAAAATTGCTAATAATGGCAGACTACCTGTTTTCTTTTATGGCAGAACCGGAGGCATGGTGCCAACCCAGGTAGAAATAGCAAAATGGTTGAAGTGCGTTATCGAAGGAGTTGAAAACAATTGAAGACGATATACAGTAGAACTAGAGGGTTGACTGATAGAGACACCATATTTTGTCCGGGTTGCACTCATGGCATCATACACCGAATAGTCGGCGAAGTTCTTGAAGAGATGGATCTCATAGAAAATGCGATTGGCGTATCGGCAGTTGGATGCTCTGTTTTTGCTTACGATTACTTTAACTGCGATATGATAGGAGCGGCCCATGGAAGGGCTCCCGCTGTGGCGACTGGTATTAAGAGGGTCCATCCTGATTCGGTAGTGTTTACTTATCAGGGAGACGGGGATCTTGCTTCAATAGGAACCGCAGAGATAGTCCACGCCGCAGCAAGGGGAGAGAAGATTACCACGATTTTTGTAAACAACGCCATTTACGGAATGACAGGAGGGCAGATGGCTCCTACTACGCTGATTGGTCAGAAGACGACAACCACACCTAAAGGAAGGACTATTGAAGGTTTTGGAAGTCCCATCAGAATCAGCGAGATGCTGTCTACTTTGGAGTGCGCGGCTTTTGTGGAACGAGTTGCGGCTAATAGCCCCGGCAACATAAGAAGGGCAAAGGTGGCTATAAAGAAAGCTTTTGAAGCACAGATAAAAGGCGCTGGGTTTTCAATTGTAGAAGTTTTATCCTCTTGCCCAACAAACTGGGGAATGAAACCTGAAGAAGCTCTCAAGTGGATTGAAAGCACTATGATGCCCTACTATCCTCTGGGTAATTTTCGAAATTGGAAAGAGGGTGATTGAATATGTATGAACATAGGATAATTTGCTCCGGGTTTGGAGGTCAGGGAATACTTTCCATGGGAGAGGTTCTGGCATATGCCGGGATGAGTGAAGGCAGGTTCGTGTCTTGGCTTCCCTCTTACGGTCCTGAGATGCGGGGAGGCACTGCAAATTGTCAGGTAATAATATCCGAGGAAAGAATAGCATCTCCTATTATAGTAGAAGGGACTTCAGTTATCGCGATGAATCTTCCTTCACTGAGAAAGTTTGAAAAGTCTCTGGATAAAAAAGGGGAACTCTTAATTAACAGTTCCCTGGTAAAAGAAAAAACAACGGATAAAACAGCTAAGGCACTATATGTTCCTGCCACTGAAATTGCCAGAGACCTCGGCAACGAAAAAGTTGCTAATATGGTCATGATGGGGGCTTTGATACAAAGAACAAAGTGCCTTCAGCCAAATTCGGTAAAGAAATCCTTAAAACAGGTGTTTGAAAATTTGAGCGAGGAGCTATTTGATTTAGATGTAGAAGCCATAAAAAGGGGAAGGGACTATGTATCAGGACTTTAACACTTTGCAATCCATACAGACATTGATCTGCCGGGGCATGGAAAGGTCCCTTCTCCGTTTTTATTAGTTTTGACAGACTCCGTGATGTGCTCTGTAAGATCAATGAATGAAGTGTTTTTTGCACCGGTTTTAACGAATAATGAGCCTTCATCCCCATTGCTGATGACGACGACCATGCCGCAAGGGTGGTCGCGATCACCTGTACGAGCCCAACCTATGCAGTTTGGGTGTTCAAAATAATCAATTTGATTTCCATATGCATAGTGGCGCCTTGCATGCAAAAATTTGTCGATCAACCACTTGTGGCTAGGCAGCTCTATCTGATGGATTTCACCTTTATAATCGGCATCTGCATAATTAGCGCCGTAATAATCTGCTGTAAATACGCAGGGGTATCCGTCACGCCTTAAAAGTGTAAGAGCATAAGCTAGCGGAGTAAACCAGTGTTCAACCACGGATTCTAATGCTTGAAGGGGCTGTGAATCGTGATTGCTTACGAAGGTCACTGCGAGATCTGGTCGATCTTTTATGAGCGTATTGTCAAAGATCTGCCTCAAGTCGTATTCCTTGCCTTTTACGCTTGCATCTGAAAAATTGTAATGGAGATTGACATCAAATAGCATCAGTTTCTCTTGGGTATTTTCGATAAACCTGTCTTGGGCGCCTCTGTCCCCAGACCAGTATTCGCCAACAGCAAAAAGTTCCTTGCTTGTATGAAGCTGCATCTGATGGAGCCAATGCCTAAAAAAGTCTGCCTTGACGTGCTTTACGGCGTCGAAACGAAACCCGTCAACGCCGGTGGTGTCAAGGTACCATTTCCCCCAATGTATGAGCTCCTCTATAACGTCTTGATTGTTCATATCAAGGTTGCAGCCCATCAAATAATCAAAGTTTCCCTTTTCTTCATCCACCTGCTCGTCAAAGCTTTTATCTTTAAATAAATATATAGCATCCGTTTTTTCGTTTAACGCATTGTAATCCACGGCATTAAAGTGCCACCAGTGCCATTTTAGAGAAGAATACATATCATTTCGGCCTGGAAAAGTGAAGTTTGTCCAGACTCTTATCTTTTGCATCTCGCCGATAGGCTTGTGGCGATCGTCATGGCTATACGGCCTGGCTTCGAGCTCTTCTTCCCGGTCCGCACCCATCTTGTGATTGAACACTAAATCTGCGTATACTTGAAGATCATGTTCGTGGCAAGCGTCAATTGCTTTTATATATGCTTCTTTTGTGCCGTATTTAGTCCGTATGCTGCCTTTCTGGTCGAACTCTCCAAGGTCGAATAAGTCATAAACCCCGTAGCCAACGTCCATTCCCCCTCCGACGCCTTTATATGCAGGAGGAAGCCAAAGGGCGGTAAAGCCTGCTTGGGAAAGGTTCTTCGCCTCGCGAGATAGGGTATCCCAAAGACTTCCATCATCTGGGGTATACCAATGAAAAAACTGAATAATGACGCCATTAATAACTGACATGTCAGATCATCCTTTCTTTATAGACAAGCTGTCAGGATAAGATATGCGATAATCATATACTGTGATACTATCTATTATTCCCCAAAAGCTTATGATTTAAGCTGTGTTAATAATTTTTTATAGAAATCAAGATAGTCAAGTGGTAGAATAATAGAAAACAAATGGACATTTGGGAGACTCGTTGATGAAGCCTATTAACAAGAGCAAGCTTATTACTTTAGCATTTGCCGCATTTTTAATAGCCGCTTTCGTGTTTATAAGCGGTTATTTTGACGATGAAAACTATAGGATAGTTAAAGGCGATGTTGTCTTGCTTGAACAGGAGTGGAATGTATATTATGAGGATAAATCAATATTAAATACATATTTGCCTATAGATCTGGACTTGGACTCCGGGGTGTTATACAAGGCGGAAACATACTTGCCGGAAGACACGTCCCGGAAGGATCATTTATTGTTGCGATCTTCAATGCAGGACATCGTAGTATATCTAGAAAATATAGAAATTTATCGTCATGAAAACTCTTCCTACGGCGTGTTTGCCAAGCCTCCAGCTAGCCTTTGGCTATTGGTGGATCTGCCGGAAGATTACCAGGGGAAAAAGCTCACCCTTGATGTAACAAGCGAGGTATCCGCCTTTGGTGGGATGTTGAACGAAGTTAAAATGGGGCGAGCTCAGGATCTGCTGTATGATCTGATAAAAAGTCAATTTACAGGAATTATCGTATTCGTGATTTTATTTCTGACAGGATTTATAATAACGATATTTTCTATCTTTATTAGATTTGCAAAAGACAACAGGCTGCTTTATCTTGGGTTTTTATCTATGTCTGCTTCCGTGTGGATACTATCCGAAGCCAAGCTGATGCAGTTTTTTACAGGGAATCGGTTTGTGATTGGCGGGATAAGTTATGTCATGATTCCTTTGATAGGAGTGTTTTTATCGTTATACATAAAGGAAGCAGTCTTGAGTCAGCATATAAGCAAGAGACTGATTAAAGGAATCTCCTTGGGACAAGCACTGATGATTTTAGGAATTGTATTGCTTCAACTTGCAGGACTGAGAGCTTTCATAGACACTGCAAGATATATGAACCTTATAATGAGCATTTCAATTTTGATGATAATATCGATAATGATTTACGAGTTTGAAAGACACAGGAATAATAATGTCAGGCGCATGTTTAAATACACTGCTGTAATTGTTATTAGCACGGCCCTTGAAATTGCAGCATTTTATAACAATCTATTTGAATACACATCTACTTTTTACAGGATTGGAATGCTGATTTTCATAGGGTTATTAATATATGATGCATATATATATCTTAAGGAAAATCTCGAAAAAAACAAAGAACACGTTCTATTGGAAAAGCTTGCCTACAAGGATTTTCTCACTGGAGGGGGCAATAGGTCAGCCTACGAACGGGATTTGGAGAATCTGAAAAGCAAGAAAAAGATAGATCCATTTAGATTGGTTATATTGGACTTAAATGACCTGAAATACATTAACGATACATTTGGACATAATGTGGGTGATGATGCGATCAAGGCGACATACTATTTGGCAAAAGAAGCATTCCAAGGTTTTGGAGAATGCTATCGAATCGGCGGGGATGAATTCATCGTTTTAATGGATAAGCCGGATAAGGATATATACAAAAGATGTATGGAGAATTTAAGGTTGGGTCTTAATAAGAAAAAATCAGAATCATCTTATCCAATCGATGTTGCAGCAGGCTCGGGTGTTTATATGGAAAACAGCTGGAGTAATTATTCCGAATTTTATCACCATGTAGATCAAAACATGTATTTAGATAAAACGAAAAGAAAAACAATTTCCACAGAAGCGGTTATGGATACATGAAATGAATAATAGATGTTATAAGTTGCTGCAATCAAATATTGGTTGCAGCGATTTTTATGATTTTATCCAGTAGAATCTAATAGTGATAATGTAAAAAAAGAAGGGTATATATAACCCAAAGATAAAACTAATGCTTATTCCGGGAGGACAAAGTGGATATAACCATTTATGAATTTGCTGGTGAGATGTTAAGGAAACCGGAGCTTTTTATAACAGTTATTTTAACCCTGGGAGTTTTTCTCGTTAACGGATGGACGGATGCTCCAAACGCAATAGCAACCTGCATAACCACCAGGTCATTATCACCGGTAAAATCAATAGTGATGGCTGCTGTATTAAACTTTTTAGGTGTGTTCATAATGATGCTAATAAATTCGAAGGTAGCCCAAACCATATATTTGATGGCAGATTTCACTGGAGATTCCAGAAGCTCGCTGATTGCATTGTGTGCGGCCATGTTTGCAATTATCATCTGGTCAACTATGGCTTGGCGGTTTGGAATGCCCACAAGCGAAAGCCATGCATTGATCGCAGGCATATCCGGAGCTGCTATTGCTCTGCAAGGGGGGCTTTCAGGGATAAATTCATCCGAATGGATAAAGGTAATTTATGGTCTGTTGTTTTCCGTGGGTGCTGGATTTTCCCTTGGATTTGGCATAAGCAGAATAATACAGAGGATATTTAGATATAGCGAGAGAAGAAAAACAACTCCAAAGTTTAAAAAAGCTCAAGTGGCAGGAGCAGCAGCGATGGCATTTATGCATGGTGCTCAGGACGGACAGAAATTTTTAGGAGTTTTCATGTTGGGGATTTATTTATCTAGAGACTTGGGGATGCAAGGAGAATTCGATGTTCCCGTTTGGATAGTATTGGTTTGTTCTATAATGATGGCTCTGGGCACTTCCATAGGTGGAATAAGAATAGTGAAAACTGTAGGCATGGATATGGTGAAATTAGAACCCTTTCAAGGGTTTGCTGCAGATTTGGCAGCATCCATTGCATTGCTTGCATCATCGATCTTTGGTTTTCCGGTGAGCACTACTCATACAAAAACAACAGCCATTATGGGAACAGGCATATCTGTGAGGTTTTTTTCTATAAATTGGAAAGTAGCAAAAAATATGGTTTATACTTGGATTTTGACGTTTCCGGGTTGCGGGTTAACAGGGTTTTTAACGGCGAAATTATTTTTATCTCTTTTTGCGAAAGGAGGATAGGATATGACGATTTTCAAGAAAAAAGATAGATACGACTACATAAGAGCCTTTGACGATATGTCGAAATACTCCATAGATGCTGCAGGATTTCTGCACCGTATTCTTAAGAATTTCGATAAGGAATCACTTGAGGAGCAGGTTGTAAAAATGCATGAAATTGAAAAAGCAGCAGATATGAAAAAAAAAGAAATGCTGGAAAACCTCATATCTGAATTTCTTCCGCCAATAGACAAAAGCGATATCATAGATCTGTCTCACAAGATTGACGATGTTACAGATGAAATCGAGGAAGTTTTGGTGGCGATATATACCTTCAATATTTGCGAAATCAGGCAAGAGGCTTTGAAATTTTCAGAAATGATACTTGAAGCCTGCGAAAATATGAACTTGTGCCTTGTGGAGTTACAAAATTATAAAAAATCCAAGACGATTTTTGACTATATAAGTAAAGTCAATAGCGTCAAATCAAAGGCTGAAGTCATATATAAGACATCGATTTCGAATCTTTATAAGATGGAACAGGATCAATTTCCTATTTATGAATACACTGAGGTCTATAAAAAAATGAGAAGATGCTACCTTTACTGCAAAATGGTTACCAACACAGTGGAGCAGATAGTTGTAAAGTATCTTTGACAGAATAATAGCAAGTGATGACAAAAGCGCTTTAAATGTGACAGACCAAGTCATTGCCAAAATAAATAGATGTGTGGAATTCTAAGTTTGAATTTCGTATAATTTTATTGTTAAGACTTGCTTAAAAATTCAATTAACTTCGAGAGGATGTTTGGTGATGACCAGAAAGTATCAATTAATAACAGTGATTTTTTTAATGATATCTCTTATTATGACAGGGTGTGGGGGAAATTCGGACAATGCGGATAGAAATGGTAAGAATAGAATAAATAGTAATGAATCAAATGTGGCTTTGAACCTTGCAGGGACTGGAAATACTCCGGCAAATCTTCTCCACGATGGGATGGCGGCAGAATATGAAGGTTATATATATCACATTGATAAGATGATAAATGGCAACCTATGGAGAACAAGTATAGATACCGGGGAAAGCGAGCTTCTGCTAAAGGGCATGCTTCATGACATAAACGTAAATGGGGGTGCAGTTTTCACACTTGGTTCAATACCTGATCCTAATGATGAAATGCTGAGCCTATATGGGTTGTTTAGAATAAATATGGATGGGAGCAACTTGACCATCATAAAAGAAGGAAGCTTCGAAGAACTAATATTAAAAGATGATTATTTGTACTTTACAGAGATCATTGATGGAGGGCTTTACAAAATTAGATATGATGGGAGCGAGGAGAAGAAACTCCTTGATGATATTTACGATAATGTAGCAATCATAGACGAAAATATTTATTTAATGTCCGATTTGGATGAAGAATATGTTATGAATATATACAAGTTGGATCTAGAGGGAAGAGGACAGCCTGAAAAAGTAATAAATGATGTTTTTGGAGGCACTTTTGACGTTGTTGGAAATGAAATATTCTATATAGCTAGAGATAATACTAGCAACATTTACAGATATGATACATTGACAGGAGAGAAGGAGTTGTTTTTATCAAAGTGGGTGGATTACTTGAACACTGATGGCGAGCATCTGTATTATTTTTGGTCAGGCAGACGTCAAGACAATTCAGACTCTGGTGTTTACAAATCATCGTTAGATGGTTCAGGTGAAGAAATGATAATGCCGGCCGATGTGTTTTTTAGCTTAAACATTGCAGGTGGCAAGATGTTTTGGCACAACAACGATGATGAAAGGCGGATATCAGTTATGAATCTTGATGGCTCTAATATAGGATTTATAGAGCAAGCAGGAAATTAGCCGAAGGAGTTTGTTTTAATATATGAAATAATTCAATTAAGTATTAATTGTAAATGATAAAGCGTTTACAAAATATAGAATCTAGAATATAATTAGTGTAGTAAGAAAGCGTTGTTATGGAAGCACTGACTCTAAGGGATTATTTGGACGCTTTGCCCTTAGGAGAGCTGGTAGCGTAACCGACCATTTAAGGTCGGTTTTTTTGTTGAATGATATTTATGGATTAAGTACGGAGGTGATAGATAAAAGGAAACAAATAAGAAGGATACGCGTTTAGCAGTCACCATGTTGCAAGGGAGGGAATGAATATGTTAAAAAGGCATTTGAAAAATTCATTTAATCTCCTATTGGCAGTCGCAATGATTTTTACATTAATATTGGCTTCTGTGGCTGCCACAGGGGTGACGACAATTGAAGGGAAGAGCTCTGGAGTACAAGTGACGTCCAGTAGCGCATTGACGATATCGCCTGAAGAAATTGAATTAGTAGCGGGGGGAGAATCGGCCACTCTTACACTTACAAGCACAATTCATCCAACTGTGCAAAATGCCAAATGGAGTTCAAGCAATCAGTCGGTTGCAACAGTGAACAAAGGAGTAGTTACCCCGGTATCTCCTGGTACTGCCGTAATAACAGCGACGATTTCATCGGATAAAAGTCAGTATGCAACATGTTTTGTTACAGTTTTATCTCCTTCGACTATATACTACAGATTGACATACTCAGCGGGAACAGGGGGATATGTACTGGGAGAATTGAGTCAGACTGTTAATCAAGGTGGAAGCGGAACAGCTGTCGAGGCTATTCCAAATGAAAATTATCATTTTGTCGGCTGGAGTGATGGGAGAGATGATAATCCTAGAACTGACGCAAATGTAATGGCAAATGTCGACGTAGCAGCCAATTTTGCAATAGATAATCAAGAAACCTACTTATTGACTTTAGCAGCAAATCCAAAAGAAGGAGGTACAGTCACGGGTGGTGGCAATTATGCTCCTGAAACAACAGTAAGAGTTGTGGCAGTACCAAATTCCGGTTATGATTTTGAATACTGGACTTTGGAAACAACTCCTGTTAGCAATAGTGCGACCTTCGATTATACTATGCCTGCATCTGATACAACGTTAGTTGCAGTATTTAAAACTGCGGAAAGTAGCTCAGTAATGGTATCGCCAACAAGCATGATATTGACGGTAGGAGGTGAAGACGGAACAATAGCGGTCACTCAAAATCCGTCACATCCAACAAACAGAAATATCAAATGGAGCTCAAGCAACACGGGAGTCGCAACAGTGAACAACGGTGTAGTGAGAGCAATTTCACCCGGTGTCGCAACCATAACCGCTTCTAATTCATCAGGGAGTGGGACTTGTCAGGTTACAGTAAATCCGGCACTTCCAAAATTGTTTGTGGTGACATTTTCGGATCCCAGCAATGGAAGCATGACTGCTTCAGTTGAGGGGGCTTTAATAAGTAGCGGCTCATCTGTAACTGAAGGAAAGGATATATTATTTACAACGGTTCCAAATCTAGGGCATGAAGTTTCCTCTTGGAGGGTAAACGGAACTGTGGTAGCAGGAGAGACTGGCCTAACTTACACATATAGAAACCTAGACCGAAATATTGCAGTTGAAGTGATGCTCAAAGAACCTGATCTCAAGGTAGCAAGCGTAGCCAGCGTATCCACGAAATACGTAGACTATGGCACCCCATTTGGGTCAGTGGGCTTGCCATCAACCATAGAAGCTACCTTAGAAGATGGAAGCAAGACAAATCTCGGAGTGACCTGGAGCAAGGGAAGCTATGACGAAAACGTAGCCGGAACGTACACAGTGGAGGGCACCCTAACCATGAAGACAGGTGTCGTGAATCCTGATGGAGTGAAGGCTTCGGCACAGATAGTAGTCAATGAAAAGCCTGATCTCAAGGTAGCAAGCGTAGCCAGCGTATCCACGAAATACGTAGACTATGGCACCCCATTTGGGTCAGTGG